>DASRNC010000085.1:0-2706 GCA_035647595.1 Bacillota bacterium
GGATTTCCCTATCTTGTCTCTCTTCCCGCCTTATTTGTTATTGTCTTTATTGTACTGGTTCCTGTTATGACAACCATCCTGCTTTCTTTTACCAATATGGGGCCTAAAACTCAATCCAAGTTTCCCTGGGTAGGACTGGAAAACTACAAAATGCTTCTTACCGGCCAGGGCCTTGTTGGAAGTGTTTTCTGGAAAATTTTTTTGTGGACTATAATTTGGACCATTGGAGCTACTAGTCTAGCTATCCTGATTGGGTTTTTACTGGCTCTTTTAGCCCATAATCCAAGGATAAAGGGAAAGGGATTTCTTAGAATTATATATATTCTTCCCTGGGCTGTACCTGCTTTTATAACCATTATGTTCTTTTCAATCATGTTTTCAACAGGAGGTGAGCTTAACATCCTGCTCTCTAAACTCCTGGGAAGACCAATGGATGTAAAAAACAGTATGGTATGGACAAGAATCATCCTTATTCTTTTACAGGGCTGGCTCGGTTCCTCCTATATCTTTTTACTTTCAACGGGTGTGCTACAAGCAATTCCGGATGATCTTTACGAGGCTGCCGATATTGATGGGGCGAACTCCTGGCAAAAAACCCTGAAAATTACCCTACCAATTGTTCTTTTTCAAACTGCTCCTTTGCTGGTTAATCAGTACACCTTTAATTTCAATAACTTTAGTATTATATATCTGTTTAATGGTGGAGGACCCTTTAGCCCACTTGAATACGGCAATCTTGCTGGTTCATCGGATATCTTAATATCCTATATCTACAAATTAACAATTGACAACCAGTACCAGAGTATAGGGGCAGCAGTTTCCATTTTCATTTCTTTGGGACTTATGTTTATTGCATTCTTAGGTTATAGAAATACCAAAGCCTTTAAGGAGGAACGCTTATGAAAAAGAAAAAACAAGTGCTGCATTTATCAGATAAACAGCCTTTAACCCCCTTTGGTAAATTTGCATTAGGTCTAAACTACTTTATCTTATTGTCCTATTGTTTTGTAATCCTTTGGCCTCTTTTTAGGATGACAACATCAGCCTTTAATGGAGACCAAGGGCGCTATATAAGCCTCACAGGCAAGTATGTGTTTTCGCTAAAACACTTTAAGTACTTATTTGAAGAAACTCTTTATCTTACCTGGGTTAAAAACACCCTGATGATTGCAATAGCGACCGCTCTTCTGACTGTTTTTATTGTCTCCTTTACTGGATATGCCTATTCAAGATTTAGGTTTAAAGGAAGAAAAGCTTCACTTATGACAATTATGCTTATCCAGACCATTCCAACCTTCGCGGGAATTACTGCTTTTTTTACCCTTCATAGTATTATATCTGATTTCTTTCCTTTCTTTAGCAGACAGTTGATGCTAGTTCTGATTTATACTGGTGGAGGGATTGCAGCAAATACTTTTATCCTCAAGGGTTATATTGATTCGATTTCTACCGAACTTGATGATGCAGCGATGATTGATGGATGTAGTTATATGCAAATTTATAGACTGATTATTATGCCCATTGTAAGACCTATGCTGGCAATAATTGCCCTTTGGTCATTTATCGGTCCTTTTATGGACTATATGCTACCCAGGGCCCTGCTAACAAGGCCAGAGAGCTATACCCTGGCAGCAGGACTTTATACTTTGATGAATAATCGAGAAACCCTTAACCAGCCAGCCTTTGCTGCTGGCGGACTTCTGACTGCCCTACCTATTGTTATCTTATTTATCGCCCTACAAAAAGAACTTATATCTGGTCTTGCCCAAGGCTCAGTTAAAGGATAAGAGGAGAGCATAATGCGTGTTGAACTTAAAAATATTGGCAAGAAATACGAAGGAAGAGAAGAGTTTACAATTAGGGGAGTAGATCTTGTAATCGAAGATCAGGAATTCTGTGTCATATTAGGCCCATCGGGTTGTGGTAAAAGCACCCTACTACGTATGATTGCAGGACTTAACTCCATCACCGAAGGTGATCTTTTGTTTAATGATAAGCGAATGAATCGTGTTCCACCAAAGGATAGAGATATTGCAATGGTCTTTCAAAGCTACGCTCTATACCCCCATATGAGTGTTTATGAAAATATGGCCTTTTCCCTTTCCATGCGAAAGGAAAGTAAGCATGTTATTGATAAAAGAGTTAGAGAAGCAGCTGAACTTTTACAGATAACAGATAATCTGTATTCAAAGCCCTCAGATATCTCTGGCGGACAGCGTCAGCGGGTGGCACTAGGTCGAGCAATGGTGCGAAAGCCTAAAGTCTTTCTTATGGACGAGCCCCTCTCAAATCTCGATGCCAAGCTTCGTGAGCATATGAGAATTGAATTAGTTCGCCTTCATAAGTCTCTAGGTACCACTACTATTTATGTTACCCATGACCAAACCGAAGCAATGACAATGGCAACAACCATAATACTTTTAAACGATGGGAGCATTCAACAGGTAGGAAAACCCGATGAGTTTTACAATAAACCTGCCAATTTATTTGTAGCAGGCTTTATCGGCTCCCCCACCATGAATGTATTTGAAGGCACAATGGAAGAAGGAAAATTTCATTCTAAAGATAGCAATATCGTTCTTACTCCGTTAGAAAAAGATAGGCAGAAACTGCAAGCCTATGAAGGAAAAAAAATATTCCTGGGCATAAGGTCCGAACGATTTTATATTGAAGAAGGTGCTGAACAAATAGAAGTAGTGACAGATG
>DASRNC010000086.1:0-2841 GCA_035647595.1 Bacillota bacterium
ATCCAATTTTACTCATGTCTTGAGATTGTAACATGGAAAGCTCGCCCGGAAGGTCGTAGGGGTCCATATCCCGATAACAAGGAATCAACAACCGATTGCGGTCCGTTTTCGTCATAGCTAAAAAACGGCTCCACTCATTCTTCACCCATACTGCATTAAAGTTATCTAATGAAGTACCCACAACAATCATAACCCTTGCACTTTTTAAGGCTGCGTATATATATGGCTCGTACTCAGAACCGAGTTTGTCTTCTAAGGTAATCCGAGAAAAAAACACCTTATACCCGGCATTTTTTAGGTTGTAATAGATATCTTGGGCAATGGTACTATCTTTTGTACGGGACCCGCTGTCAGTGGTTTCCTTATAGCATATGAATACATCATATGGCTCTTCCTTGTCTGAAATTGCCAGTATACCCCTTTGTATCTCGCTAATCCTCTTCGCTTCTTCTTCATATAAGGACCTAGAATATTCGTCAGCAGCATGCTCCAGGGCTGCTATGTAGTCCGGGTCCGCTAGGATGGGCCTGCTTTGCACCCGATGGCAAGTAGGCACCCTTTGATGACTAACAGGGTCCTCCACATACTCAATGCCGTAACGGGACAATACCACACCCCAATGTGCCTCTGCATCCGTGTCGTCCTCATTTAATATATTCTCATAAGCTTGTATCGCTTTGTCAAACTCACTTTGACGCCTAAAATGATTCGCCCGGTTAAACAAATTTGCCTTGTGATGGTCGGATATCTTGGGCAATGTCATGGTCGAACCACAAGAGTCGCAGGTTCCATATGACGTTTCCCCTTCTACCTGTATGTCTCCACCACACATTTTACACTTCAAAACTGTCAATTTTTAGTTCCCCCTGTATGCTTTGGTTTTTCGCTACAATACCCTAGGTATTTCTACTTTAAGAGCCGGCACTTTCGGTTGCGCTGGGCAAACAATTGCTGTAATTCATTACATATAGCGCGAGTCACACCAACGTCAGCCCCACTGTCCACAAGAGCTGTCACCTTAACTTCAATTTCATTTTCAATAGATGCCAGTTGAGGGCTAGACATAGGGTCACTATAACGGATAGTTTCAACAAGCTCCTTTAAATCCTTTTTATTGGACTCATCCGATGCTCTTGCTTCCAGACCTTCTACGTCGGCTAATAAGGATTTGATGTAAAAGACTTTTTCCTTCACTTTATCATCCAGACGCTCAATTTCTTCCTTTGAAATATTTACAGTTATGAGACCGATGAGACAGGCTCCCAATAGAAGCACATTTACAACAATTCCATATCGGAAAGGTATCTCTGGAATAGACATCTGGATAAAACCAGCTACTAATTGAGTGGTGAGATAAATCCATACCACCGATACAAGGGGTAGCCCATAGAACTTACTTTTCATACCCTCCTGTCCAAGGGCATAGAATGCACCAGCTGCGGTAATTAATATAGCCAACATGGAAAAACTGTATCCGGTCCAGAATCCCCCATGTCTGTCAAACGGAATCACAAAAGCAACTACGTTATATACAACTAGTAGAGTAAAGACTGCAATAAGGGACATCCTTTTGTTTTTCGTAAAATTCATTTCATATTCTCCTTTATAGGTGATGTCCTTAACTTACAGACTACCCAATATTTTTTTTCGCTCTTCTTCAAATTCCTCATCAGAAAGTATATCCATATCCTTCATCATCTTTAGCTTTTCCAGTTTCTGTTTGAACAGGGTCATATCATCAGGCTGAGTCGAATCTGGCTCGTCAGCCGTATTTTTAGGTTCGCCTTTTTTAGCTTCATCTTGCTGGGATTTGATAGGATCCATGGCATCCTTTGTAACTCCAGAAACCATCGCCCCCATACCACCTGCTACACCGCCCATCATGCCAAGGCCAATGCCTGCGCTGGAAAGATTGCCAACCCCTTCATTTTGAGCCACCTTCTCGGCCACATCAAACCCGCGCTCTGCTTGATAGGAATAGCCTTCCTGCTCTCGTTTTCGAGCCATGGCAGCAGATTCAATCACCATCTTCTGTGCGTTAGTTTCTTGATCGATTATACCTACTTTTTGCCTTAGCTGTGCCTCTGCTACATCGGAATACTGACGGACATAGATCTCTTTAAACTTCTCATAGGCTTTGTCTCCATCGGGCTTAACTATGGTTGTTACAAAAAAGCGTTCAAGGGAAAGACCATAGTCTGAAAAATCGGGAATGAGCTGCTTATGTAATACCCCTGAAAGTTCGCTCATATGTGAATCGACTTCGAATATACTAAACTCGCTGTTTTGCATGGTCTGTGCAAGATAAGGCTTGATGCGAGCCATTAAAAAAGCCCGAAACATTTGCGTAAGCTGGGAATGACCAAAATACTTCTCTGTACCGACGATTTTTACAAGTAATTTTCTTGAATCATCTACTCGTAGGGACATTTCCCCGGATGCTCCAACCTTCAATGGGAATTGATAGGTTGGCTCCATATATTGAACTTGACTATCGGTTCCCCATTTTATAGGCATTTGCTCCGTTTTATTTATGAAGTAAACTTCACTATGAAAAGGTGTTACATCATTGGTAGATCGATTTAAGAACTTTCTGATCAAGGGTATATTTTGTGTTTCTAAGGTGTGACGACCTGGGCCAAATAAATCTAGAGCTTGACCATCCATAAAAAATATAGCCTCTTGAGATTCGTGTACAATAAGCTGTGTACCGGTGTTAAAATCTTCAATTGGTGATTTCCATATGAAAGTGTTGTTATCCCCCTCATATTTTACCACTTGGACGATGCCTGCCATTATTCTATCTCCCCCTGTTTTATATCTTTACGTTAGAGTTTATTC
>DASRNC010000087.1:0-2068 GCA_035647595.1 Bacillota bacterium
TAAAGCTTTTAACTTATTAGCATGTTCTGCATACACATTCTCTATTTTCTGTCCTGATGATAGTTTATAAGCATCATCAGTTTCCAACATCTTGTAGGATCTAGTCGTCCTCTTGACCTCTTTGCCTTGTTCATTGATGTAGCTTTCTCCAGTTGGGGTATATAATTTTTCACCGGTATCCGGGTCTATATAATGCTTCCTAGTTTTTCCAGTTTTAGGATCAGTTCTATATTCCCCTTCTTCTCGATGTGGCACCCTTGCTTGTGATCTAGATCTAGATATAATGGTTGATGCTCCACCTCGGGGACCTCCTTGATACTTAACCTTCAACTGTTTAATACCATTGTCTATTTCTGAAGCTTTATAATCTAATCCATGTTTCTCAGCATCTATAACCACCATTGAGTGTCTTACAGCTCTAGCTAACTCGCTATTAGTAGCTCCTTGTATAGTCATATCTGTTATAAGATTTGATATATTACCCATTTGCTGCTGGGTAGCATGTTTTGTCATTTTCTTATAGTTACCAACACCCTTGTACTGCTCTTGAGGGTCAAAATTTTCAAGTCCCTTCAAAGGAGAGCTAGTTCTTATTGCCCCTTGGTTGTTTGGTATAACTACTACATGGTCACCGTCGAAATCTGCACCTGACAGTCTGCCCGCTACCTTAGAGTTTATACCTATGGCATCAGGAGCCTGGCCCATAACTTTACTAGCTTCTCTATTTTTATTATTTACTACCAATTCTGGAATTTCAAATATCCCACCATGTGGGTACCTTATTAATACTAAATTCTCTCCATCTCTATAGTTGGGGGCATATACTTCATTGTCCTTCAAACTATTTATTGGAAGAATTACAGCTGTAGATTGTCTAGGCATTGCTGCGGCCTTTAAATGTGAAGCGTCAGAATCTGCCCCATCAGAAAAGGTCTGTAATAGTTTTTTTCTAATAACGGGATTAGTTAGTGATTTTATAGTTTCATATTCTTCTTTTTTAATGTCGTAAGCTAGCTCCAATTGCTTCTCTGCAACAGCAGGCCTCTGTTTAGACATCATCTGCGACGATAAAGCCTTAGACCATTTATTCCAGTCTCCTTCTTCATAAATTATATTCAAAGAGGATAGCTCTTCTTCACCCTTTTTATTAACATAATGTCTTTGCTTATACGTTGCTCCAAAAGGATTATCGGGGTTATCAGTTTGTTTCTTCATTACATCCAATTTACCATGAGTACTGTCTTTGTTAACATTATATACAATATCCACGCCATCTGGGATGTCATCACTATACATAACCATACCTTTTAAGTAGTGCGTCCCATCCACGCCAACTCTGACTTGTGCATACTGAGAGTTACCTAATGAAATATCCTCAACTCCTCTGCGTACCTCTATTACTCCATCTTTGTCTGATCCGCCTTGGTCTGAATATCTTATATGAATCCTATCACTATCAACATTTCTAGGGGGTTTTAATTCCTCATAGGTGGCCCCTCTATCTTTTGAGTATTTGGTTACGACTCCCAATTTTCCTTGATTTTTAATATCATTAACTTCTGCCCATTCCATTCCTGGAGGGGCTAGTGCAAATATAGTAGTTTTTTTACCTGTGCCTAGTTGTACTGTATCCATATAATGAACCTTATATCCCTCAGCCTCAAGCATAGCTATAGCCGTTTTAAGCTTAGTCCTACTCACACCCATATAGTGTTCTACACCCACCCCAATATCCACTGGACCTTGTTCTTTTATAGCATCAGCTAAAGCATTGGCTGTACCAAATACCTCGTTTGACCTTTTTGCCTTTATAGGGTCTAGTAGTGATCTGACAGACGATTCATTTATTCCCATTTTTTTACCTGTGCCTAGTTGTATTGTATCCATATAATGAACCTTATATCCCTCGGCCTCAAGCATAGCTATAGCAGTTTTAAGCTTAGTCCTACTCACACCCATATAGTGTTCTACACCCACACCAATATCAACTGGGCCTTGTTCTTTTATAGCATCAGCTAAAGCATTGGCTGTACCAAACACCTCGTTTGACCTTTTTGCCTTTATAGGG
>DASRNC010000088.1:0-3868 GCA_035647595.1 Bacillota bacterium
CTGAAATGGAGATAGCATTTAATGCCCGCTATTTTATGGATGTATTAAAGGTTGTAGATGATCAAGAATTATGCCTTGATTTTATTACTAATGTTAGCCCTTGTATTGTTAGGCCCATAAATGGGGATAAATACACCTATCTATTACTTCCGGTGAGAACATTTAGCTAGGGGAGGTTTCTATGGACAAAATTAAAATTAATACAGAATTTATAAAGCTTAGCCAGTTGCTCAAGTGGATTAATATAGCAGAAAGTGGAGCTATGGCCAGTCACATGATTGGAGAGGGCCTTGTAAAGGTAAATGGGGAGTCTGAGCTAAGAAGAGGCAGGAAAATATATCCCGGCGACAAGATAGAGGTTGAAAAAGCAGGGAGCTTTCTTGTTGAGTAAGAAAGGAAGTGCTTGCTTTGTATCTTAGGGAATTTAGTCTGAAAAATTTTAGGAATTATAATAGTTTGAACCTTAAGTTTAGTTCTAACTTAATTTATTTTATAGGTCCAAATGCCCAAGGGAAAACAAATATAATCGAAGCTATATTTCTTTCTTGTACAGGTCGTTCCCATAGAACAAGTAAGGAAAGGGAGCTTATAAACTGGGACTCCGATGAGGCTCTTGTCAGAACAAGTGTTGAAAAGCAAGAGGGCAGTTCTGAAATAAGTATTTATTTAAGTAGAAATGAGAAGAAAAGAGTCAATATAAATGGGACCCAGACTAAACGACTCGGTGAATTGATGGGTCACTTAAATTCTGTGATATTTTCACCTGAGGATTTAAAGCTTGTTAAAGAAGGACCGGTTGAGAGACGTCGTTTTATGGACATAGAAATTTCCCAGATAAACCCTAGATATTTTTATTACCTACAACAATACAATAGGGTATTAAATCATAGGAATAATTTATTAAAGGAAATACAAAGAAAACCTTCACTTAGGAAAACATTACCTGTTTGGAATGAGCAGCTAATAAAGAGTGGTAGCTACATAATTCAGCAAAGAATAAAGTTCGTCAATTCTCTCCAAAATATTTCCCGGGAAATACACAAGGAAATTTCCCACGGTGATGAAGACCTTTCTATAGAGTATAGGACATCCATACCAACAAAGGCTGCTGAAATAGGTGAAATAAGAGAAAGCTTTTCAAAAGAGCTCGAGAAAAAGGAAAAGGATGATATTGAAAGGGGAGTTACAAGCAGAGGCTGCCACAGGGATGACATGGGTATAGACATAAATGGTGCTGATGTTAGGACATTTGGTTCTCAAGGACAAAAGAGGACAACAGTCCTGTCATTAAAACTATCAGAGCTAGAGTTTATGTACAATGAGACAGGGGAGTTCCCCTTACTCTTGTTAGATGATGTAATGTCTGAGCTTGATCCTGTCAGACAGCAGATGCTACTTAAATATATCGGCAAAGTCCAGACCTTTATAACAACTACAGACATAAATCATCTACCACAGTCTTTAGATTCCGATAGAGAGGAGTATTTTGTTGAGAAAGGTAGCTTAAGTGGTGACATTTCGTAAGCTAGCTCTTTTATTTTAGTAAAAAAAGGGTTATAATATAAGGGTGGCATATGCTAGAAGAGAAGGGATGTAGAAGGCAGTAATGATACTCCATATAGGCAAGGATATTGTAGTACCCTTAGATGATATTGTCGCAATTTTAGATATCAAGGCTATTGAGCAATCTAAGACAAATAAAGAGTTTTTTGAAACCGCAAGGAAAGAAGGCTTTGTAGAAAGTATATCTGAGGATTTTCCCAAGTCCTTTGTATTAACAGATACAGGAGAAGAAACAATTATTTATATATCACCCATATCTACTAGTACTCTTTTAAAGAGGACTAATTACATAGAGGGTTTTTTAAATAGCATCAATGATAAACAGGGGGGACTTTTCAGTGCAAAACCGAATAGATAACAACTATGATGAATCAAATATACAGGTGCTTGAAGGACTTGAAGCGGTTCGTAAAAGGCCGGGTATGTACATAGGTAGTACTGGTTCACCAGGCTTGCACCATTTGGTATATGAAATAGTTGATAATAGTATAGATGAGGCTATGGCTGGTTACTGTGACAGGATAGATGTTGTAATACACAAGGATTGCTCGATTACTGTGTCTGATAATGGTAGGGGTATACCGGTCGGTGTCAATCCTCAATACGGTATACCTGCAGTAGAATTAGTCTTGACAAAGCTTCATGCAGGCGGCAAATTTGGCGGCGGCGGGTACAAGGTATCAGGCGGCTTACACGGCGTAGGTGCAGCTGTTGTTAATGCGCTATCTGAATGGCTAGAGGTTTATGTTATGACAGATGGAAAAAAGCATATGCAAAAATATGAGAGGGGCATTCCAGTAACGGATCTTGAGGTTATTGGGGATTCTGATAAAAGTGGCACAACCGTAAAATTTAGGCCAGATGAGACAGTATTTGAGGATTTAAACTTTACTTTTGATATACTTAAAAAAAGACTAAGAGAATTGGCTTTCTTAAACAAGGGACTTTCTATAAAAATATTGGATGAGCGGGATGACCAAACAAAAGAATTTTTCTATGAAGGTGGTATAGTATCCTTCGTTCAGTTTCTAAATAAGAACAGGGTTGCCTTGCATGATGAACCCATATATCTACAAGGTGGGAGGGAGGGTTCTTCCCTTGAAATAGCCATGCAATACAATAATACATATAATGAGAATGTATTTACATATGCTAATGATATTGCTACTAATGAAGGTGGCACCCACCTGTTTGGATTTAGGTCCGGCTTAACAAGAACTATAAATGATTATGCCAAGAAACATAACTTTTTAAAGGCCGAAGATGCAAATTTCGCTGGAGAGGATACAAGAGAAGGTTTAACTGCCATTGTTAGCGTCAAGCTGGAGGAGCCTCAGTTTGAAGGACAGACCAAGACAAAGCTTGGTAATAGCGAGATAAGAGGATTTGTAGAAAATTCAGTGACTCAACAGTTCTCATCATTTTTAGAGGAGCATCCTGCTGAAGCCAGAATAATCATGGAAAAAATCTTAAGCGCATCTAGGGCTAGGGAGGCAGCACGCAAGGCAAGAGAGTTGACCCGTAGAAAGAGCGTGTTAGAAAGTGCTACCCTACCTGGTAAGCTGGCTGATTGTTCGGAAAAGGATCCTGCCTTGTGCGAGATTTACATAGTTGAGGGTGACTCTGCTGGAGGCTCTGCAAAGCAAGGTAGGGAAAGAAAATATCAAGCTATTTTACCCTTAAGGGGTAAAATATTAAATGTTGAAAAATCCAGAATAGATAGGGTATTGTCTAATGCAGAAATAAAGGCTATGACAACTGCCTTTGGGGCAGGCATAGGCGAAGAGTTTGACCCAGAAAAGCTAAGGTATCATAAAATAATTTGCATGACTGACGCTGATGTTGATGGTAGCCATATAAGGACATTATTACTAACCTTCTTTTACAGGTATATGAGGCCTCTAGTGGAGGGTGGCTTTGTTTATATAGCCCAACCGCCCCTCTACAAGGTTACAAAAAGAAGGAAGGAACATTATGTATATAGCGATGATGAGCTGGAGGCTTTACTTGTAGAAATAGGAAGAGAAGGCATGGAGATACAAAGATACAAGGGCCTCGGAGAAATGAATCCTGATCAGCTTTGGGACACAACAATGAATCCAGAAACGCGTACAATACTAAAGGTAGAATTAAAAGACGTTATTTCTACAGATGAGATATTTACACTCTTAATGGGTGAAAAGGTTGAACCTAGACGAGAATTTATAGAGACTAACGCCAAATCGGCCGTGAATCTGGATATATAGAGGGGGATATATATAAATGGAACCTACAGAACAAAGGATAATAAACATAGATATAGAGG
>DASRNC010000089.1:0-8272 GCA_035647595.1 Bacillota bacterium
CACCCGTATCAGGAAAACATTTGGAAGATAGCAGAAAAAGAAGTACAGGAAATGATAGGCGCGGGACTGGGAGTTTTGTTCTACCAAAAAGAAAAAAGAGCCGTTACATAAACGGCCGATTGAAAAATTATCTACAACCCCATTATACCACGACCGGTTGATTGGGGCAAGGAGGTCAAAAATGAAGTTACATGAGATTGAGGACTCTATAAATGATCTGGAATATAGAAGAGAGCAGCTCCAAACTTATCTTGATGAATTGGAAGACGAGATAGAAGAAATAGAAGAGGAACTAGTTGATTTGTATGAAAAAAGAAAGGAACTATGGGCCAAAGAACGGAGAGCGGAAATATCACAGTATTGGAAGGCGGTGCTCTAGATGCCTGAAGTTTTAACTAGCACTATTGATATGGATAGGGAGGAATGGCTTGAACAAAGACGTAGGGGCATTGGCGGTAGTGATGCTGCTGCCATTGCGGGTCTTAATCCATGGAGGAGCCCAATAGAAGTATATTTAGACAAGGTAGGCGAAATGCCGGAACAGGAAGACAATGAACGAATGTACTGGGGCCGTGTCCTAGAGGATGTGGTGGCTAGGGAGTTTACAGCTAGGACAGGAAAAAGAGTTAGGCGCAGGAATGCAATTCTGCACCATGCTAAACATGATTTTATGATAGCTAATGTGGACAGGCTTTTAGTTGGCGAGGGGGTAGGGCTGGAATGTAAAACCACTAGCGAATATGCCAAAGACCAGTGGGCGGATGATGAAGTGCCTGACATGTATATACTACAGTGCCAGCACTACATGGCAGTGACCGGATTCAAGGGATGGTGGATAGCCGTTTTAATTGGCGGGAATGAGTTTGTTTATAAATACATTGAACGTGATCAGGACATAATTGACTATTTGATACAAATAGAGTCTGAGTTCTGGGGGATGGTCCAAAATAAGGTTCCTCCGGCAGTAGACGGATCTGATTCAAGCGATATAGTGCTTAAGATGCTGTATCCGGAGGCAGAACCGGAGACAGAAACAATCCTGCCTGCAGAGGCGGAGGATTTAATAGGGCAGTATGAAACTGCAATAGCGGATGAAAAGGGTGCCAAGTATCGAAAAGACGAGGCATCAAACAAGCTAAAGGCTCTATTGGGAACTTATGAGACCGGTAAGGCCGGAGATAGGTTGGTTACTTGGAAGACTGTTAAAAGTAACCGATTAGATTCTAACGCCCTGAAAAAAGCACATCCCGATATATATATAGAATTTGCGAAGGAAAGCTCATATAGACGATTTTTAATCAAATAAGGGGGAAAATTCAATGGCAGTAAACCAAACAGATCTAAAAAACAAATTAGCTGAAAAGGCACAAGCCCCGGCAAAAAAAGGGAATACAGTATTTGATCTTATCAAGCGGATGGACAAGGAAATCCAAAGGGCGCTACCAAGGCAGATATCAGCGGATAGGTTCTCCCGGATAGCTATGACAGCGGTACGGAACAACCCGAAGCTCCAAGCATGTGACCCTATGTCCTTTATAGCTGCTCTTATGCAATCGGCACAGTTAGGGCTAGAGCCAAATACACCACTAGGACAGGCCTATTTAATCCCATACGGCCGGGAAGCGCAGTTCCAGCTAGGCTACCAGGGCATGTTGACCTTAGCCTATAGGACCGGTGAGTACCAGTCTATATACGCTCATGGAGCATACGAGAATGATCGATTTGAATACGAGTATGGACTGAATGAAAACTTAGTACACGTCCCAGCAACAGATCCACAGGGAGAGCCAATCTACTACTATGCGGTGTACAAGCTCCAAAATGGAGGCCATGGGTTCGTGGTGATGAGCCGGGAGCAATTGGAGAAACATAGAGACAAATATTCCCAATCAGCACGTAGTAAGCATAGCCCTTGGGTTACTGATTTTGATAGCATGGCCAAGAAAACTGTTCTTAAACAGCTCCTTAAATACGCCCCAAAGAGCGTGGAGTTTGCACAGCAAGTGGCAGCAGATGAAACTATCAAAACAGAAATAGCGGACGATATGACGGAAATTGAGGGCATTGAAGTGGACTATGAAGTAACTGACGAAAAAGATGGTGATGAATTATGATTCCTTATATAAAAAAATACGGGCCGGTTCGCCGCCGGCTCCGTATCAAGAACAGATGCAAGTTTATAGTGTTCCTTCTCCTCATATTATTTACACTTCTATCAATTTTTATACCGAAAACAGGAGTAGGACAGATAAATTATAGGCCCTTTAGGGTTGCCTACGGCGATACCTACTGGGATATTGCAAAGGACCTACAGGCGCAAGGCTACAGATCTAAAGCGGATATCAGGGCCGTTGTACACGAGCTAGTGCAAAAAAGTGGTATCCCAGCCCACAAACTTAAGGCTGGGGATATTATTTATTTACCAGATCCGGAGGGGCTAAAATGAGACTACACAACAGGTTAGTTAAAGCAGCATTTTGGATAGACACTGATTTAATAAAATTATTAGACATCCCGGGGAGAATGTTTTATCAGGGCCTGTGGCAGCTGGCCGATGATTCCGGCTGCCTAGATCATGACCTATTGGCCTTTAAGATACACCTATTTCCGGCGGATGAGCAGATCACCCTCCCGGTTATCGAGGATTGGGTTAATAAACTCATTGGGGCGAAAAAACTCATAACTTACAAAGCTAATGGTAAGGATTGCTTGTTTTTGAAAAACTTCCATAAACATCAGACCCTTAAGAACTGTCCACCTCCAACAGTACCATTGCCGGACTGGATCAAATTTGAACCTTTCCCATCAAATATGAGGCAAGGTAAGTATATTGTAAGTGATGATATTTTAGATTCTGTCTTACAAGGTTCTTATAATAAGACAGATATAACGGATGCTGACTTACAATCTTCTTCCAACCTTAACCAGAACCTTAACCAAAACCATATAAAAGAGTATAAGTCGGATTCTGCGAATCCAACTCCCCCCGAAAAACCTTTGGAAGATAAAAAAACTAAAACAAATCCGGAAAAGCCTTCACCGCAGGAATCTATATACAATCATTGGAACAGCAAGAAAATTATTGTACACCGCAAGCTTGATGATAAAACCAAGCGAAAAATCAAGGCTGTGCTTAAAGACTATTCGGAGGATGAAATTAAAACGACTATAGACAATTATGACGTTATTCTCAAGGACGATAAATATTATTGGTCCTATAGGTGGACCTTATGGGACTTGCTGCATAAGGGTCTGGAAACATTTAAAGACTTTGGGGTAGCTGCCAGTAATTTTACCAGAGATGAGCATAGACCTCGGGGTGATCCTGGCGGACTGAATAAGAGTGTAGATTTTAATAAATATGAGCAACATGATTTATCTGAGGAAAGACTCGAAGGTTTGTTTGAGGAATTTGGATAGGGGGAAAATGAAATGCTGATAAGTAAAGTTGAGAAAGTGATTTGCAAAGAATGTGTTGGCCGAGGATTAATCCGCGAATATGTTGGACGGGTTTGTATATGTGAGGTATGCGGGGGAAAAGGTGTAATGGAAAAAGTGACAACCGTTGAAATATACAAGCTAGGTGAAATTGGTCGCTTACGAAGGGCATTAAATAGGGCAAGCCAGATATTGCAAGACAATGGTTTAGAACAAGAGAGTAAAGAAATTGATTGCATGTTCGGTTTATGAGGGGGGCAAAGATAAATGAGCCTAAGAATGACCGAGGACGAATATATGTCTTACCTAGAACGGACAGGCAAACAAACGGCCAGACAAAAGCCTAAGAGGCGATCCAAATATAACAATAAAAAGACCTGGGTGGATGGAATCTGTTTCGATAGCAAAAAGGAATCAGAGTATTATCAGACACTTAAGCTACTGCATCAAATCGGGGAGATAAGAGGATTTTGTTTACAGCCGGAGTTTATCCTCCAGGAGGGGAATGAGGAGCATAGGGCAATTACATACAGGGCGGACTTTATTATTCTTCATATGGACGGGACTTTTGAGATTGTGGACGTAAAAGGCTATGAGCCGGAACAGTGGAAAAGGACGGAAAAGATGTTTAAACTCAAATACCCTAGACTCCGGTTAAAAATTACAAAATAGGGGGCGTAACTATGGCGGGATACATAACTGATGGGTCAAGGAAAAGGGCCTACTATGAGGATTATATAGCAAATTTATGTGGCGAATATAATAAAGGACCAAATAACAAAGGTCCATATAAGCGGTTAATAAATAAATTAACAATTAGTGATATGCAGTACTTAATACACATGGTGGAGGAAGCGCAGGCTAGGGCAATTGGGGAGGCATGCAAAACAATCCGGACAATGAGAAACATGGAGGAAACGCTATGAGCCGTGAGGTTAGAGAATTGCTCGGTAGAGCTATAACCAGACTGTTAAGCGGAGATCGGGCAAGGTTTGAAAAGTTGGCAATCAAAGCGGATGAAAAACATAAAAGGGATCGCCACTTGTACGTCACGATTGGCGAGATATTAACAGCTAAAAGAATGATGGGGAGGGGCGATATAAGTGGTTAATGGACTGATAAAAGTAGATGGTGAGGTCGCAAAAAGAATAATTAGCGAAAAAGAACCAAGGGGAAAGTTTTTCTATAAACATCGAAACGTGTTTGTGGGGATTGATAACAGCACAGGGGCTGCTTGGGTAGAGGAGTTTACTAACCTGCGTAGCTGTAAGAATTGGCTTAGGGGCGGAATGGTAGCAAACGTGCAGGGGCATATTGTTTAGAGGAGGGACGAAGTGGATGAATATAAAGATAGTGACGGTGAGGGGATATATCATATAGCTGCTACAAAAAAAGGATGGAAAATTTGGAAAGAAGGAGCCATCCGTCCTTGTGCACATGTCGCTACGAAAGAAATGGCAGTAAAAATAGGCAAGGTAATTGGCCAGCGTATGGAAATAAAATTAATAATACATGACGGGCAAGGCAATGTGCGATTAATGACTACCTAATAGATAGCTGGATATAATGTTATTTATGCGAAGGAGGAATAAAAGTGAAAAACATAAAATTTGCAATAGAATATCTTAAAAATAATAGCCACAAAATGATAGAAAACGGCAACAACTATGCAACTCAAAGCGTTAACTTAGCAATAGAGGCACTTGAAAAGAAGATACCAAAGAAACCAGAAAAACAAGACGAAAACTGCTTAGAGTGTCCTAATTGTGATTCGTTTTTAGCTTTTGAATCCGAAGTAAGAGATGACACAAGTTACCAAGACGAATATTGTCGAAATTGCGGACAGGCGATAGATTGGGAATGACGCATTCCAAGATTTATGCAAGGAAAGGAGGTTGGGCTATGGACGAATTATCAAGATATATCAAGGAGCATCCAGACGAAACATTGTTAGTTGGGCCAACAAATTTAGGACAATGGTATGTCAGGCCGATGACGTGGTGTGGAGGCTGGAAAGATAACAAATTTGTGATGAGTCATTATTTAGCGTATTTTCCAACCAAGGCAGATGCGGAGAGGGCATTAGTAGAATTAAATTATGAAAACGGATAATCAATATAACAAGATTTTATGTGAAGGAAGGGGGACGATAGCTTGGATAAAAGATGTGGGAATTGCAAATATGGAATCGACTATGGTGAGAGTGTTAAATATATTTGGTGTGAAAAACACAAAAGGAGGAAATCGGTAAAGAAGTCCGACACATGCAAGGACTATGAAGATAGGTAAACATTACAAGGTCTATATTTAAAAAGGGGGCAAAAATGTGCAAGGGGGATGAAGGTAATAAAAAGGTAGATATAACTGAAAGGGTTGTAGAATCATCTGAAGTGACCGGGAGACTGCGGGAATTTGAATGGATGATGAAGACTAATAAAGAGCCTTATATCTGGAAGGGGAGAGAGGGAAATGGAGCTGACACAAGAGATAATAGCAAAGGTGGAAAATGATCTCAGGAGATACCCGGATTGGATTGTTAGGCTCGAGGTAGGTGGACTGGGCATACCATCTAGGGCTATTGTGACTGGGGGAAGCTCTGCGCCTAGTACATCCAGCTTAGTCGAGAGGGATGTTGAGCTATCGGATGAGACTAAGAGGAAGGTTATGGCCATAGAAATGGTATATGATAGGCTCCATGGTAAAACTAAAGACATAATCGATTATAGATACTTCCAATCCTATAATCGTAATGAAGTTTTAAGAATGCTAAGAATAAGTAAAAGGCAGTTTTACTATAGGCGTGATATGGCCATAGGCAGCTTTGCAAGAGCATTAGGGTACATCGAATAAAAAAGTGGGACAAAAATGGGACTTTATGTAGACAATAATGGAACACTATGATAGTCTCGTGATATAAGGCGAGCCGTGTAAGAAGCGGCTAAAATGAAGAGAGCTACCAAAGCGGTGGCTCTTTTGTTATGCCGGTGTAGCTCAAGGATGGTAGAGCAAGTGCCTTGTAAGCACTGGGTTGCGGGTTCGAATCCTGCTACCGGCTCCAAAGCAGGGGGTTAAAATAATAAGAAGGAGAATTTCTATGAAAATTCCCGGGAAAATAAATATCAGTGGTATGGAATATGAAGTTATTATCAAAGATCAGCCATTATTTTGTGGAAATACTAGGGCGTATGGACATATAGATTTTGATAGCAAGCAAATACTTATTGATAATACACTAAGGGACAGCCAGGGGCATATGCAAACGCTATTGCACGAAATCATCCATGGGATAACAAATGATAGGGACATAGATTTCACACAGCAAGGTGAGGAAACGATAGTTGACCAGCTCGCCAAGGGGTTATATCAAGTGTTAAAGGACAATAAAATCTTCTAAAAAAGGTGAAGGGATATAGTTATAAGTTATCTCTTCTTATGCTTAGTTTTATCTACTAATTTGTACTTGAGGCCCTTATCAGGTGTTGGCGGCATAGGCTCACCTTTCACTATGGTGCGTTCGCCGTGCGGGGTCTTCCCACCACGAGGACCTACTATTTCATATTGACCGGAATCTTTGGCTTTTTGACCAGGTTTCTTTAATCCTGACAATAAGGATATCTACAGACAAAAACTATATAGAAAAAGTTAAGCGGAAAATCGAAAAAGATAGAAACAAACAGAAATACATTAACGTTAATAAAGGTTGCCGGATGTGACATTGCACATACCGGAGGGGATATTGCTCTATAAATTAGGGGTGGGCACTATGAGCAAATGTAAAGGGTGTGCGATATGGATTGGACTATATTAATTACAATAGCAAGTATCATAGGCACCGTAGCAAATATCTATAAAAAGCGATGGTGCTTTATTATATGGTTATTTACCAATGGATTTTGGTGCATATACGATATAAGTATAGGTGCTTATTCGCAAGCGATATTGTTTGCAGTATATTTTATGCTGGCTATCCATGGTTTAGTTAAGTGGTGGAATAGTCATGAGTAGGTGTAAAGGATGTGTTTAGGCCAAAGATGTAGGTGGCAAGATATTTTGTATCTGGCCGAAGTGTGTAAAATCTCCTAGAAAACCCTGTAAATAGATGGTATAATGTTGGAAAAGCCTAAGGGGATGGGTAATAATGGTATGTAAAAAGTGTAATAGTAGCAACATAACTGTCCAAGCAGTATCGGTAACTAAACGCAAAAGAAAAGGACTACTCTACTGGCTATTCATTGGTTGGTGGCTAGAGATATTCATGTGGATATTTCTAACGCTACCTTGGCTTATCATTAAGATATTTAAACCCAAGAAGTATAAGGACAAAATATCAAGCATGGCGGTATGCCAGAACTGCGGATACAACTGGAAAATATAAAACAAAGCACTTACTTCGGTAGGTGCTTTTTTACTGGGAGGATTGATACCATGGCGACAAGTGTTCAGATAACTATAATCATATGCTTAACTTTAATAATTCTATCATTTAACAGGGATAAACCATGACAGGGTTACGTCCAGATCGGAAAGGGTCACACCGTACAAATTATGAGAAGAACAAAAGAATTATATTGAAAACTCAAAACGTATGCGGCATATGTGGCAAGCCAGTAGACATGAGCCTAAAATATGGGGATCCAATGGCACCAACCATAGATCACATAATACCTGTAGCAAAGAATGGACATCCATCTGACATCAGTAACTTACAGTTAGCACATTGGATTTGCAATAGACAAAAGTCAGACAAAATATTTAAGGGAAAAAAGGGAGACAAACCAGTAGTGTTAGGTAATCGAAACTTGCCGCAAAGTGTGGACTGGACTAAGTACAGGGG
>DASRNC010000090.1:0-11071 GCA_035647595.1 Bacillota bacterium
ACTTGAAGGATATACAACGGACTTTTTAGGGCTAGATAGTTATAAATACGCCTTGACCATTCATCCTACCTTTGTAAAGGAAGTAGTTAATTCGTTGACAACAATGCTTTACCAGTTACCTGTCATCATATTCTTCAGCTTATTTATAGCAGTAATACTAAACCAAAAAATGCAAGGACGGGCCTTTTTTCGAGCCATGTTCTTTCTGCCTGTAATACTTAGCACAGGAATTGTCGCTAAGGCTGAGCTTATGAACCTACTCATGCAGAATATGGAGGGGATGGCTGGTATCGAAACTGGTGCTGCCGCAGCTTCAGGTGGTTTTGATGTTGACAATGTTAGGGTGCTATTGCAAAGCATATATATAAGCCCAGGTATAGTAGATTATGTGTTAGACCTGGTCAATAACATCTACAATGTTGTCCACCTGTCTGGCGTCCAGATCATTTTATTCATGGCAGGACTACAGGGTATTTCGCCTACAATATATGAGTCGGCTCAGATAGAGGGCGCTTCAGGGTGGGAAACCTTCTGGAAAATAACGGTACCTATGATAAGTCCGATTATATTTGTAAACTTAATTTATTCTGTTGTTGATATGTTGACCCGTTCAGACAATCCGATAATGCTGCTTATTTCTGACGTGGCATTCAACAACATGAATTACAGTGCTTCAGCGGCTATGTCTTGGCTATATTTTGGGGCCTTGGTCTTGGTTCTAGGGCTGGTGGCCTTTGCTTGCTATCGCTTTATATTCTACCAGGATTAAGATTAATTAATGTGAGGAGATATTGAAATTGGAAGGATACAAAAGGATAAATAGAAGCTCTTTATTAAATTCCAGCAGGCAGTTACTGTGGCCGTTACTTCGCTTTATTTTGCTAACCGGCCTGTCATTTATGATACTATATCCCTTTATTGCCAAAATATCCGCCATGTTCATGAGCCTAGATGATCTTATGAATCCAACTGTTTGGATAGTACCGCAAAAGCCTACCTTAGATAATATAAAGCGTGTATTGGCTTTTGGAGATTATTGGATAGCAACGGGGAATACGGCGATGATATCAATGATTTGTGCGGTCTTGCAGACATTTATATGCACAATGGTTGGATATGGTTTCGCCAAGTTTAAGTTTAGGGGACGTGGGTTATTTTTTGCCTTAGTAGTTCTGACAATAATCATCCCGCCACAGACCATATATATATCATTGTATATGAAATTTAGGTATTTTGATGTCTTTGGAATACTAGAAGCTTTAGGCATAGGCTCTATTTCAATGGTGGAAACTGTATTGCCAGTAACTTTGCTTTCCCTTACTGGACTAGGATTGAAGAACGGGCTTTATATATTTGTTATGCGACAGATTTTCAAGGGTGTCCCCAAGGAACTAAATGAGGCTGCCTGCGTAGATGGCTGTGGTCCTATACGGTCATATTTCTCCATAATGATGCGGATAGCTACTCCCATGATGGTTTCAATATTCATGTTGTCTTTTGCATGGCAATGGACAGACACATTCTACTCGGAGTTATTCTACAGAAGGATGCTAGTACTCCCGTCTATCCTGCCTCGGATTACCACAATAGCTAGTGAACACATCACTGCAGACTCCATGATGTCGAATGTAATGTTAAATACCGGGGTTATTATGATTATTATTCCGCTTATAATATTATATCTATTTTGCCAACGTTTATTGATTCAAGGAATCGAGCGTAGCGGTATAGTGGGTTGATATCAGTGGATCATGTTTGTGATTTTGCTTTATTAATAAGTCTATAAAATATAAGTAACATTAGGAGGATATGAAATGAGTAAAAAATGGTTAAACCTATTGATTGTCTTGTTGATATCAGCAAGCCTGCTTATTGGATGTACTGGTGACAACAAAGGTCCATCTGAAAGCAAGGATCCATCCGATGCAACACCTACTCCTGCCGCCAATGATGGGGTTGTTGATGACGGAGTGCCGGAAATGGATTTAGATGGCTACGAGTTTGTTATTGCTGAAGCGTGGTATTATGATGCCGCAGATAGGCCTAGCTTAGAGGCTGGTACATCTGATCTATCAGATGCAATCTTAGAACGAAATGCAGAAATAGAGGAACGTTTCAATTGCACAATCGTATACGACTACTATGACCCTGTAAGTTTTTATGATACCGTTTATCCTATTTTGATGTCAGGTGAAAAATTTGCTGATGTCATGACACCAACCCTTTTTAACTATGGAAAGTTTTTTAATGGTGAATATCTTTATGATTTAAATGAACTACCATATGTAAACCTGGACGAATCCTATTGGTATGACATTTATGATGAGGCAGCAATTACTGTTGATGGTATGCGACTTGGTGCAGCTAGCTTTATTGCCAATCCATTCAGACGCGCATTTGGTGTGTTTTTTAATAAGCGACTTATCGAAGAACAGAATCTTGACAATCCCTATGATTTAGTAGCTGCTGGTGAGTGGGACTGGGAAAATTTCAGCAGACTTATTAACGGTGCCATGAGAGACGTAAATAATGATGCAGTTTTCGATGACAATGATGTGTTTTCTGTCACTGGTGGCCTTGATGGTGGTATACAGGCACTTTATCTGACGAGTGGCAACAAGATGTTTGATGTGGATGAAGAAGGTTTAGTTCGATATGCAATGACTGACTCAAATGTTATGAGCACATTGACACAACTCAAGGATATGTTTTCTGCACCTGGATCCTATTATTCGGGAAGCTGGGACGCAAGTCGTTGTACTGACAATTTCGTTGATGGTAATGTAACCTTCTACCTGAATCTTGCTGCTAAGTCTCCACACTTGAGGAACATGGAGGATGACTATGGGCTTGTACCACTACCAATGGCTACTGGTCAAACGGAGTATATCAGCGCAGTAGATCATAATAGCGCTATTATCTGTGTGCCATATACCATTGATAATCCTGAGGCTACTGGTGCTGTATTGCAAGCCTTGTCTGCCGCATCTGAAAAGGAGCGACAAATATGGGCAAGTGAACTAGAAGCACTGAATTTCAGAGACGGGGAATCCTATGAATATTTAGAGGACTTCATTTTCCCTGGCATTACTTTCGATCCCCTATTTATGTATCATAGGCTGGCACCTGAATTTTTCAAATACACAACTACTACGATATGGGAGCCTGTTGTTAGAGATAGGGCCTTGGATGCCGCCACCTTGATCAACGAAGGTAAAGAAGTTACACAAACACTAATTGATGAAATCATTAACAAATTGCCGGCAGGCGAATAAAGCTCAGCCCGTCAGCTAGAAACATGTAGTTGGCGGGTTTTATTATGTCAGTCAAAATACACTAAAAAGGAAGTAGACATGAAGACAATACACATAGTACCACACACTCATTGGGACAGAGAATGGTATATGCCATTTGAAGAGCATAGATATCGTCTTGTAAAACTAATAGATGCTTTAATAGAATTAATGGAGGACAATGATGAATATAAGTACTTCCATCTTGATGGACAGATTATCTTAATCGAAGATTACCTTGAAATAAGGCCTAATATGAAGGATAGGCTCATGAAATTGATTTCTGATAATAGGATTCAGATTGGACCGTGGTATGTTCTGCATGATGAGTTTTTGGTTAGCAGCGAGGCTAATGTGCGCAATATGTTAATCGGGCTAAGGATGTCTAGGGATATGGGGGCTGAACCTGTGATGGCAGGTTATCTGCCAGATAGTTTCGGGAATATATCCCAAATGCCACAGATATTAAAGGGTTTTAATATACACTCCGCGGTATTTGGAAGGGGTGGCAAAGATAGTGCTGAGATAATATGGGAGTCAGCTGATGGCAGCCAGGTTGTAGGTGTATGGTTGCCCGGTTGGTACCACAATGCCAAAGAATTACCTGTGGAAGAAGAGGCCTCTAGAGCAAGAATGGATAAAATCCGCAGTATATCTTCAGAGACATCGAAAATAGATGACTATTTAGGCCTAAATGGCAGTGATCATCAGCCAGTGCAGTTGAACTTATGTGAGGCTATTGATGTGGCCAACAAGGTTGCGCCAGATGATACAAGGGTAATACATAGCAACCTTAAGGACTATCTGGAAATAGTACAAAAGGATTCAGGTATTTATCCTGTAGTTAAGGGGGAATTAGTCGGGCAAAACACCCATGGTTTGAATCGGTTAGTTGGCACAGCTAGCTCCAGAATATATTTAAAGCAGGCCAACCGTAGGGCACAGAATTTACTTGAAAGAGAGGCAGAACCCTTATCAGCAATGGCGTATTCTTATGGGATGCCTTACGAAAACGATTTTTTGCTGTATGCATGGAAGACCTTGCTTGAAAATCATGCACATGATTCCATTTGTGGCTGTAGTGTAGATGAAGTGCATAGAGAAATGATGACACGCTTTGAGAAAGTAATCCAGCTAGCATCAAAAGTTAAGGAGACTGCTACAGATTTTATTGTAAAAAGAATAGATACAAGTAAGGTTGAAGGCTATCCTTTGGCAGTATTTAATACATCCTTATATAGCAGGACCGGTTATGTGACAGGCCACATAGACCTAGCTGAGGATATAGAAGTAGAAGAAATGCGCTTACTAGACGCTTCAGGTAAAGAGATTCCATGCCTTGCCAAGTTGCTACCACATACATTCAAATATACCCTACCTGATGATTCATTTCGAGAGGTGGAATATGTGAATAGGTGGGGGATATCATTTACAGCGGAAAATATCCCGCCGATGGGCTATACAGTCTATACAGTACAGCCGGGTAAAGTAGCTGAATTTCCAGCTCTTAGCTTTGACGACACAAGCATGGAGAACGAATGGGTAAGGTTAGATATAGCTGATGATGGATCTTTGTCTGTACTTGACAAGGACTCCCAGGTATCCTTGCATGGACTGAACACCTATGAGGATGTTGGGGACAAGGGTGATGAATATATGTTTAAACAGGCAGGGTCAGAGCTTGTGACAACAAGGGGCAAAAAAGCGGATATTAAGCTGCAAAAAGCCACTGCAGATAAGGTCACCTTTAGGATAGAGCACCTACTCAATATACCCAGTGCTTATGATAGAGACAATGATTTGAGGACAAAAGAAGAGACAGAGCTAAAGATTGAAAGCTATCTTAGCCTGGAAAGGTGCAAGCGGCAGATAGATGTCAAAACTATAATCCATAATACAGCCGAGAACCACAGGCTTTGTGCAGTATTCCCCAACGATATAAAGACGGATAAAGTTCTTGCAGATGGGCAATTTGAAATTGTTGAACGGAGTATCGCCACATGTGAGGAATGGAAAAATCCTACTAATGAACAGAGGTTACAGGCCTTTGTCGCGCTGAAGGACGAAGAAAAGGCAATGATGGTAGCCACAAAAGGCCTACATGAATACGAAGTCGCTCGGGATGGGTCAAACAAACTGCAGGTCACATTGCTTCGTAGTGTTGACATACTAGGCGACTGGGGGGATTTTCCTACACCAGAAGCCCAATGCCCAGGTAAAAATACCGCAGAGTATTCGATAATAGTAGGTCCATCGACGGATTATGCAGATATGGTACAAAATGCACATGAATTTTATTCAGGGTCTATGCCAACAATGCAAGTACCAGCCCTACAACAAGGGAATTTACCTCTGATTTATGAGGGCTTTTCAATTGAAGGAAAAAGTGTTTTAAGCACAGCTGTAAAAAAAGCAGAGGATAGGGATAGCCTAGTAATTAGGTTATACAATACGCTAGGGGAAGAAAACAATATAGTGCTTAAGGTTCCGCCTCAGTATAGTGCGGTATATGCATGCAATTTAGAAGAGGAAAGACAAAGTGATGATTTGATAAAGGATGGTAAGGCAGCTCTTACTTTTAGACCTATGGAGATAAAGACCCTTGAGCTTATGCTAGTAAAAGGCAAGAGCTAGGCAAGCGTATATTGGCAAGTGAATAAATAAAATAGAAGGAGAAGACATATGCTTTATAGTCAGGATAAATGTACAAAGGGTGAAAAACGGCCGCACTTTTCTCTATGGTTTGGAAATTTCTTTGAACCCTATTTTTCCAGCAAGGAAATGGTGAGGCAGGGAATAGCCGAGATAAAGGAAATGGGGTTTAACTCCATAATATTGGATTCAAAGCTTTGGGAAGACTTTACTGAATTTTTTGATTCGGAAACTGCATCCCCCTATGTGGAAATGCAGCAATATATGATAGAAGAGTGCCAAAAGGCAGGATTGGGCATAAATTTTCTAACCTTGTTTTATAATGGCGATAATTTGTATTCTCATATACGTGATAGTGCGCCCGACATTACAAACCCTATTTGTGATAGGGAGGGTAACCCCATAAGAGGCTACCGCATGTGGGATCAAAAGCAGATAGATGCTATGGTCGAACACACCGTAAACCTGTATAAAAGGCTGGCAAAGGATGCAGCTGCAAAAGCGGTAGATGATAGTGGAGAGCCCAAGGTGCCCTGCTATTTTTATCACAGTCCTACTATAATGCCATCTTTTGATGGTAACGGCCGTTTTGTTTATATGGGATGGTTAATAAGTAGATATAAGAGTATCGCTGGACTAAACAGGGTTTATAAGACCAACTATAAGGATTTTGATGAAATTCCTCTTGTTGATATATGGCCTGAGATGACATCAGAGGATTACAAAAATCCAGGCCTACGTATGGTCATGCATACTGATAATATGCTCTTTAGACAGGATATGATGGAAAGGTTTTTCGCCCAGCTTACTCAAGGAGTAAGAGAGCAGCTGCCAGACATATACTTATATGACTGCCTATCTCAATGGAAATACATGCTACCCGATTGGGTCGAAATTAGTGATCGTGGCTTAGATATATGGCGGCTTGGTAAATACCTTGACTGTCCCTCCTTTTATACATTGCCTGCTGATGCATATGGGGAACAGAATGCTTATGTTGTTCCCTGCGAAATGGCAATTCTGCGCAGTGCTAGTAGAAACAAGGACCTGGTTGGAGGTTTGTTTTTGGGAAGATATTTATTCAATGATATATATTCCTCTGTTACTCCGGCAGAGGTAATTGCTTCTGCATTGGGTGCCGGTGCCACTGAATTATTTTTTTATGGCTATAGTGGGCTAGATGATGGCGGTAATTTCGCAAAATGGTCTAGTGAGAAAAAGCATTCTGTTAAGAGTGGTCTCAATTGGTTTGCAAAGGTTAGAGAAATGACAGGAAAAAGATTAAGCAAAAAACAAGCTGCGATTTTGTTCCCCCATGCTTCCTTTACACTTGATAACCGTAACCTAAACGATGCAGCCTTTAGGGCATGTCGCAATGACTCCCTTGGATATTATCAGCAGCTTTCGGACCTGGGAATAAATGCGGACTTTGTAAATCCTGAACAGGTAAAGGAAGGAGCACTGGACGGTTATAAGCTATTAATCCTTCCTTCTAATCCTTTATACCAGTTTTTGAGGGATGAAGAGATGGAGGATTGCTTGCGAAGTTTTGCAGAAAATGGGGGTGTAGTAATTGCAGGAGGTTCTTGCGGACTACATGAGGTATTTAATATTAAAGCAAGCAACCATCCTGAAGATTCAATATATTGGGAGGAGACTATCACAGAGTTTTCTACTAATTTTTATGCATTCGATGACATGAAAGCTAACAGCAAGGATGATGAAACTCCTATAAGGACGGTTGCCCGCTATAGTAAGGATGACAGTGTGGCAATGTGTGAAAAAGGGTTAGGAAGTGGAAAAGTATTTGCAGCAGGCTTTGATATGGGTGCTAGCTACTGTGCACGCAAGCACAAGCCAGTCCCTGTAGCATATGGAAGGGAAGACCATTACCCCTTGACTGTTATAAAGCGGACCCCTATCGAGAAGCTGCTAATGGATTTAGGACTATCTGAAAAGAAGGATCGTGGGATCGAAAGGGTGGACTTTGAAAAGGGCATGCTAATTATAAACCATACCTCCTATGATCACTCTTTTGAAAAAGCTCTTGAAGATGGTGTAAGTACATTTGAAGGCTTTAATGGACGCTTGTTACCAGGGCACCACAGTGTATATGTTCCCACCAAGTGAAAAGTGTACTGTAAATAGATTGCTAAAGTAAAACTTAAGAATATCCATATATGGGCATTGAATGTCCCAACCTTTAGGGCGACAATCATATTGTAAACACTTGCCTTTAACCCCTTATGATTGTATACCTGTTAAAGTTGGGATATTTTTTTGCCCCTTTTAGGTGTGTGATACAAAACCTTGTCTGTAGGCCATGTGGAGTATTTGGGCTAATATGAAAATAATGTAGCTGGCTAAAGGTAAAACTAAACCCCATATAGAAATATGTTCTAAGAGGTGAAAAAAATGAGCTTAGAAGGTTTTTATTTAATGCCCCACCCTCCCATAATAGTAGCCGAGGTGGGCAAGGGAGAAGAGAAAAAGATAAGCGCAACAATCGACAGTATGGACAGGGTAGGCAGGGAAATTGCCGAGATAGGTCCAGATACTATTGTTATCATCACACCCCACGGTACCATGTTCAATGATGCTATAGCTATAAGCTTTGAAGACGAAATTTCAGGAAGTCTTAGCAAATTTGCTGCAGATACTGCCATGAGCTTAGGAATAGACAGGCAATTGACAGGAAAGATTTTCGAGGGAGCACAAAATGAGGGCATACCTGTGGTAATGGCGACAAGGTCCCTTTTAGACCAGTTCGATACAGATTTTGAGCTAGACCACGGCACATTTATACCCCTACATTTTATAAACCACCACTACCAGGATTACAATATTGTCCACATAACCTATGCACCCTTACCGGATATCCAGCTGTATATGCTGGGTAGCGTGATAAACCGGGCAGTAGATGCACTGGGTTTAAAGGCTGTAATAATTGCAAGCGGTGACTTGTCCCACAGGCTGACCAAGGATGGACCATATGACTATAGCCCTGACGGAAAAAAGCATGATGACCAGCTACTGAGCTTGCTCAAGGGTGGCCATGTCCGAGAAATCTTTAATATGGATAAGGATGTAATTGAAAACGCTGCAGAATGTGGACGAAAATCCGTGCTCGTTATGCTAGGCGGCCTTGACGGGACTAACTTTCAGGGGGATATCTATAGCTATGAGGGCCCCTTTGGTGTGGGCTATGGTGTCGCGGGACTCAATAAGGAGGGAAAGACAGGCTCCCTAATTTCTGAGCTTGAAGAGGGATTAGTTGCTACTATAGATGAGAAGAGCCAGGCTAGCGACCCATATATAAGGCTAGCCAAGGAGAGCCTGACAACCTACCTCTATACGGGTGCAGAAATGCAGCAACTACCTGCCTATGTAACTGATGAAATGAGAGACCAGCGCAGGGGCGTCTTTGTGACGCTCAAGAGGAAGGGTGAACTCCGGGGCTGTATCGGTACCATACTTCCGGTGACCGATAGCATAGCAAATGAGATTATCCGCAATGCGGTAGAGGCTGGTATGCGGGATCCAAGGTTTTATGAGGTGGACAGGGAGGAAGTGCCTGAGATAAGCTTTTCTGTTGATGTCCTGACAGAGCCCCAACCTACAAGCAAGGATGACCTTGACCCAAGGGTCTATGGCATTATTGTCAAGAGCGGCAGTAAAAGAGGCCTACTCTTGCCCGACCTAGAGGGTGTGGATACTGTGGATCAACAAGTCTCTATTGCTCTTCAAAAGGCAGGTATAGACAAGGGTGAGGATTATGAACTTAGTAGTTTTAAGGTCATAAGGCATAGTGAATAAGAGGGAAGAATAGTAGTCCGGATATGAAGAACATGGCCCTTTAGCTAGCTAAAATGGTTAAGCATGGCCAAGGAATTACCAAAAGGGTGGTGAGAGGGATGAAAAAGCAGGCCCTGTTTTATGAGGCCCTGAGTGATAGTGGCACAGTTCAGTGTCATTTGTGCCCCCATAGGTGCGTGATTAAGGAAGGCTATTTTGGCAAGTGCAGGGTCAGACAAAACGAAGCTGGTAGCCTATATACGATTAACTATGGCCAGGTCGTATCCTTGGCCTTAGATCCTATCAGGAAGAAACCACTTAAATTTTATAGGCCAGGTACTAATATCCTGTCTGCCGGTAGCTTTGGTTGCAATTTGACCTGTGATTTTTGCCAAAACCATTCTATATCTCAGGACTTGCCTGCAAGTATGTATATGGCCAGTGACCAGCTTGCCTTGCTTGCAGAACAGACAGGGGACAATATAGGTATAGCCTTTACCTACAATGAGCCCACCATATGGTATGAATATGTTTATGATTGCGCAAGGCTGATAAAGGAAAAAAATAAGGATACATCTGTGGTCTTAATCACCAATGGTTATATAAACAGGGAGCCCTTGATAGGGCTTTTGCCCTTTGTGGATGCAATGAATATAGACCTTAAAAGCTTTAGTGATGACTACTATAAAAGGCTTTGCGGTGGCAGTTTGCAGCCAGTTTTAGATACTATAGAAGTGGCAGCGGCAAGGTGTCATGTGGAGATAACTACCCTTCTAGTGACAGGCGAAAATGACAGTCTAGAGGAGGTAGGAGAGGTAGCGAGGTTTATCGCAGCTATTGATCCTGATATACCCCTTCATCTTAGCCGCTATTTCCCCAACTACAAACTAGAAAATCCCCCGACAGACACAGGCTTTATAGTAAAAGCAAGAGACCTTGCCGGTAAATACCTAAACCATGTACTGACGGGGAACATGTAGATGACTCTAAGGTTCATTAGTATACCGCTCTCTTAAGAAGATACATATATACACGTGTAGGTCTTTTTTATATCTATTAAATAGCGAAAACGTTTTCCATACATAACACTATTTGACAAACATATGTATATTAGTTACAATAGCATTAAATGACATCAAAAGGCGACTTGCAGAGGTGAGACATAAAAGAAAGAATTAAATGGGGTTAGTAAAAATGTTAAGCGCAAGGAAGGTTAAAAGGCTTAAGTCAGGATTACTAGCAGGGATTATGTTCTTGACTATGATGTTACCTGGAATACCTATAGCAGCGCAGGAGGCTGACAGGTTCCCATATACAATGTTTGCAGGATC
>DASRNC010000091.1:0-2924 GCA_035647595.1 Bacillota bacterium
GTCTTAAAATGATCTTTTAGAAATGTTGTAAACTCTATTTCGTCTGCTTCGTTTAGGCATTTGTGTAGAACAATATTTATAAAATCAACATGATTAAAATCAACAATAGATCGGTATGGGATTTCACAACTAGAAGATGTACTGATACCCACCACTAAATATTTATCCACACCTATTATAAAATAATCACCTATGTCATATTTATCGCCTTGTTCATCTTGGCTATTCCATGACTCATATATGCTTGCATATGATTCAGGTATGATGATTTTCTTATTGCCTAATACAAAATCCTCCTGAGTAAGTGGTTCTCCATGAATTACAAAGCTACCTAAAGGTGATTTGCCAAAATAATATGCTTTTATCGGTATATCAAGAGATCGCGAATTTATAAGCTCCCAGTTCTCATCTGAGATACCTTCATCTAAATCGATAGATGTAGTTTTTGTACTATTAGTTGGTAAAGTCAGATAAATACTTTGAGTAAAGCTAGCAAATTCAGATTTCAAGAAATCATTTAGCTTTGCATCATGACTATCATCTTCCATAATAATAGAATAGGTCCGCCTAGATTCTAAAATTATATTCATATCATTAATTGTCTTTTGCATAAAATTGCAAGTAAATAAAAGGCCTATACTTGTAACAATCATAATCACTATAAATAAAATAAAGAACAAGCTTGAATGCTTAATCAGGGATTTGATATTTTTATGCAGCAATGGTTCTTCCCCCGTTCTATCAAAACTACCATCACCGCAGATAATTTTCTCTTTCTATTCATTATTTCTCCTCATCATACTATTTCTTTTAGCACTAGCTGGTAATGCAAAGCTTAGTAATGTTAATGTAACAAGCACCAATATTATGACTTTTTACATAATATACTCACTTATTGTAAGCTAATGCTTTATATACTATATATATCACATTACTATGCGCATGTAAATAATGATAAGTCGACATATTTCTACATCTTTTGTTTAGCAGTTGCAAAAAAATATTTATCTTTAACTAAAACTTTCCTATTATTTCTATGCACTTCGTAGAATACTTTAGTGACTGCTTTTATTGCTGGATAATTTGTAGTAGAATAGACTTGTACAGTTACTAGGTTTTCGTAGACATGGTATTACTAATTACTCAAATTTAAATTGACTAAGGTGGTTACAGATGACAAGTAAAGCAGTCGTACTTGGCGCAAATTATTATATAGGCTTGGATATTATCCGCAGTCTGGGAGTGTGTGGTGTTGATGTAGTCGCTATAGACTATAGCAAGGCGGGCACCTATGGATTTCATTCAAGGTATCTTTCGGAGGCCCTGGTAGCTCCTCATTACAAGGAGGACCCAAAGGGCTTACTTGATTATTTAATTGAATATGCCCTCAGACAAAGTAAACCCCCTGTATTATTTCCAAGCGCAGACCCCTATGTGGAGTTTATTGACTCAAATATGGGTCTACTTAAGGAATACTACCTTATGCCCAATATGCAGCAAGGTCTTTACACAAAAGTCATGAACAAGGACACCCTGCATGATTTGGCCATCAAACATGGCGTAAAGGTGCCAGAAACGCTCCGCATAGATGACGAGGATTTTTGGGACAAGGTCGATTCGGCAATAAAGTACCCATGTATCGTAAAACCAATAGACTCACCAACCTTTGTATCAGCCTTTAGAAAAAAGCTTTTTATTGTAAATTCGAAAGAGGAGCTAGAGGAAGCTATAGATAAAGCCAAAGCAGTTAGGCTAGAGGTTATTGTACAACGCATAATACCTGGCTTTGACGATCATATGTATACCTTTGACGCCCACCTGAACCAAGACTCAAAGGTTACTCATTGGACTACATGTCAGAAATACCGCCAATACCCGATAAACTATGGTGCCTCCGTATATACTGAGCAAAAGCATGTACCCGACCTGTATGACATAGGCTCGCCATTCCTGGAGGCTATTGATTGGAAAGGTTTTGCTGAGATAGAGTTTAAAAAGGATGCCGAGACGGAAGAATATTACCTGATAGAGATAAATGTGCGCACTACTAACTTAAACAGCCTGCTCAGAAAAGTAGGCCTTAATATGCCATATATAATGTATAGTGAGCTGACAGGTCATGCCCCAGTGCCCAAGGCAATAACAGAAAACACTGGTCTTGTTTTTTGGTATGCCTATGAGGATTTGCTGGCGGTCAAGGACTACCTTAGGACAGGCCAGCTTACATTTGGCAAGGTATTTAAGTCCTATTTTAAAAGAAAGGCCTATGCTATCTGGAGCATAAAGGACCCTATGCCTGCCTTAGCCTTTTTAGGACAAAAGTTTGCCCGAATATTTAATAAATTGTTTAAACGGAATAAGAAAATAATAGCTTAAAGTTATGAGAGGGGAAGCAAATGGTCAGGCTATCCACACTTTTACAAGCAATAGAGGTATTAGAATCATGGAATGACAGCGATATAGAGATAAGCAAGCTGGCCTACCACTCTGCCAATGTCAGCGAGGGTGATGTTTTTGTATGCATAAAGGGTTATGAAACAGACGGTCACCGCTATGTAGACCAAGCACTTGCAAATGGTGCGGCAGCAATCGTCGTAGAGGATTATCAAGATACCTGCAACCTGCCACAATATAGGGTGGTAAACACTAGGCAAGCACTAGCTGCCATGGCTGATGTATACTACAACCACCCATCTCAAACCCTTAAAATGATAGGGATTACTGCGACAAATGGGAAAACTACCACTGCCTTTATGACAAACGGTATCCTTGAGGCACATGGCTACAATACAGGCCTAATCGGTACAGTTATGGTTAAATACGGTGGTTATTCGGAGCCATCCATACTAACAACACCAGAATCCCTTGACCTACAACACCACTTTGCCCGTATGGTTAACAGCAATGTCACACATACTATAATG
>DASRNC010000092.1:0-8502 GCA_035647595.1 Bacillota bacterium
TGATATAAGCGATAATGATATAAACGACAATGATATAGAAGAAATGACAGATGTTATTGAACGGTCGGGTACATACGAGGAGTATATATCGCATTATGAAGATGCGGCAAAGCCTCAAATAGAAGTCCTGATACCTGCAGATGAGTATAGTGACACCGATATGGATATAGAAGTACACGACAACCACCAAGGCTTCGAAGGCAGATCTATCTTGCTTGGTGAGGAAGGGTATGTAGAGTATAAAATAGACGTGCCTCAGGCAGGTCTTTACAATATACAAATGGACTATTATCCAGTAGAGGGCAGAGGTTCCTCTGTGGAGAGGGAGCTACACATAAATGGCCAGGCTCCTTTTATAGATGCCAGGCATTTGACCTTTAGTAGGGTTTGGGTTGATGCTGAGGAAATCATCCGAGACAACCGTGATAATGATATAAGACCCAGACAGGAAGAAGAGCCCCAGTGGCAGACAGCCTGGTTTAGTGATTATATGGGTTATCATACCGAACCTTATCAATTCTACTTCAATCAAGGAGAAAACACAATAAGACTGGAGTCCGTCAGAGAACCAGTCATTATCGGCTCTTTAAAGCTTGCCCAAGCTGAAGAACCTGAGACCTACGCGAGAGCCTTAGAACAATACCAATCAAATGGCTATATAGAAGTGCCATTAGACGAAGTTATCATAGTACAGGGTGAGGATGCCAAGTATAAATCAGATCCTACCCTATATCCCGTAAATGACCGTACATCCCCAGCCACAGACCCATATCATGTTTCCAAGGTACGAATGAACACTTTGGGTGGCAACAACTGGCGCATGCCAGGCCAGTGGGTGACTTGGGAGATAGACGTACCAAAGAGCGGTTTATATCAGATTACAATTAAGGGTAGACAAAATGTCACCCGTGGTCTCTATGCCAACAGAAAGGTAATGGTAAACGGCCAAGTACCGTTTAAGGAAATGGAAAGTGTTTCATTTACCTACTCCACATACTGGCAAAACTTTGTTCTTGGGACAGGGGATGAGCCCTATTTATTTTATCTAAATGAAGGTAAAAACGAGCTTAAGATGGAGGTAGCCCTTGGTGATTTAGCAGAGATCCTGCGTGCCGCCGAGGATACCGTCTATGTATTAAATAATGCCTATAGACAAATTATGATGATAACAGGTAGAACACCTGACAGGTATAGAGATTATGACCTCCATAGGACCCTACCGGGTGTTATAACTACCTTTGCTGAGCAGAGTGCAGAGCTGTATAGACTTTCAGACATGCTTGTAACATATACTGAGCAGAGGGGGTCACACAATGCAATCCTAGATACTCTTGCATATCAGCTGGCAGATATGGCAGATAGGCCCCGTACCATCCAAAATAGGTTGCAGGCCTTTAAAGACAATGTCGGTGCCTTGAGTACATGGATACTTAATACGCGGGAGCAGCCTTTTGAGGTAGATTATATTATCATATCTAACCAAGACGATGAGTTGCCCAAGGCGGATGTTGGTTTCCTTCGTAAGGCTTGGCATGAGTTTTCCGCATTTATGGCGTCCTTTGTGGAGGATTACGATAGTGTAGGTAATGTATATGACGAAGAAGAGGCTATTACCGTCTGGATTACCACCGGCCGTGACCAGGCAAACACTGTAAAAAGAATGATAGATGATAGCTTTTCACATGGTAGTGGTATTCCTGTTAATGTGCAGCTAGTCCAGCCTGAGGTCCTCTTGCCGGCAACCGTAGCGGGTAAAGGTCCTGATGTGGCCCTATCCGTTGGAAACGGTGAGCCCGTAAACTATGCAACCCGTAATGCCTCTATGGATTTAACAGGCTTTGATGGCTTCGACGAAGTCCTTGAGGAGTTTTTACCAAACTCCCTAGTCCCCTTCCGTTTCAGTGATGGACTATATGGACTGCCCGAGCAACAGCAGTTCCAGATGATGTTTTACCGGACAGATATATTGGAGGAGCTGGGTTTAGAACCACCGCAAACGTGGGACGAAGTCATCGACATCCTACCTGAGATACAAAAAAAGAACATGGATATAAGTGTTCCTGTCACAATAGACAATGACCACTGGGGAGCCATGCAGACCTTTAGTACATTGCTTTATCAAGAAGGTGGCGTGCTCTACTTGGACGACGGAATAGAATCAGGCTTCAATTCTGAGGAGACAATGGCTGCCTTCAAAAAATGGACCGACCTTTATATGAACTATAGCTTCCCACTACAGTTTGATGCAATGAATAGGTTTAGGACCGGAGAGATGCCCATAGTAATTAATGAATATTGGCTCTACAACAACCTTCAAGTATTCGCACCTGAGATTAGGGGCCTGTGGGAAATGGCACCAATACCAGGAAGTATGCAAGAAGATGGCACGATTGACAGGTCAACCACCAGTGGTGGCAACTGTGTTATGATGCTCAAGAATGCTAGAGATCCTGATAATGCATGGGAGTTTATGAAATGGTGGGTAAGTGCCGATACCCAGGTGCGATTTGGACGAGAGATGGAGAGTCTTATGGGTGCAGCAGCCCGTCATCCTACTGCCAATATTATTGCGGCAGGACAGCTACCCTGGCCGATAAATGACTTTAATGCCCTTAACGAACAAAGGCAGTGGGTCATAGGCAATCCAGAGGTGCCAGGTGGTTACTTTACACCGAGACACTTGAACAATGCATTTAGAAAAGTTATATATGATGGAGATGACCCCAGGGAGACCTTGCTGGATTACACCAGGGTTATCAATGATGAGATAGACAGTAAGAGAATAGAATTCGGCCTTGAGCTGAGGGATGGAGGGAAATAGATGGCAACGGTTATTAAAGAACAAAAACCCAAAATCAGAGAAAAATTAGTTGGCAGGATGACCAACCTCGGCACGGACATACGCAAGAACAAGATTTCCTACGCTTTACTTGCTCCTTATGCTATCATCTTCATCACCTTTACCCTTTTACCGGTATTGATTTCTCTGTATCTAAGCTTTAACTACTACAATATCTTGGAGGCCCCCAAGTTTATAGGCTTCGAAAACTATATCAAGCTCTTCCTAAGCGATGATATTTTCCTACAAGCAGTTAAAAATACCTTTATTTTGGCCTTCATAACAGGGCCAGTAGGGTACTTAGCATCCCTGATGTTTGCTTGGTTTATAAATGACTTTCCTGCAAAGTTTAGGGCCTTACTCATACTCATATTTTATGCACCGTCAATATCAGGCAATGTGTATATGATATGGATGATTATGTTTAGTGGTGACACCTATGGCTATGCCAACTCTACCCTGATGAAGCTAGGCATTATAAATGAGCCCTTCCAGTGGCTAACCGATCCAGAGTACATGCTAGGTGTTATTATAGTTGTAGTTTTATGGATGAGTCTGGGAACAGGATTCCTTGCCTTTGTAGCCGGACTTCAGGGTGTGGATAAGGCACAGTACGAGGCAGGCATAGTAGACGGTATCAAGAACCGCTGGCAGGAGTTATGGTATATCACGCTTCCTAACATGAAGCCAATGCTGATGTTTGGTGCGGTTATGTCTATAACACAGTCCTTTGCTATCGGTGATGTGACCCAGCATCTTGCTGGAATGCCCAGTACGGACTACGCGGTCCATACTGTCATAAACCACCTGGTGGATTATGGTAGCGTACGTTTTGAGATGGGCTACGCATCTGCAATTGCCACAGTATTGTTTATTGTGATGATTGGGAGCAACAAGGTAGTTCAGAGCCTGTTGAGAAAGGTGGGACAATAGCATGAAGCGCCTAAAAGCAAAACGGATTAAGACTAAGAGATTAAATAGGACGCCGGGCGGCGACATATTAAACATAGTAGTTATCGGTATTTTTGGAGTGTTTATGGTGTTGCCCTTGGTATATGCTGTAATGCAAGCATTCAAGCCCCTAGATGAAATCTTTATATTCCCTCCGAGGTTCTTTGTTAGAAATCCTACCTTGGACAACTTTACAGATTTATTTATACTAATGTCACAATCCTGGGTACCATTTACGCGTTATGTCTTTAATACAGTGTTTATAACGGTCGTTGGTACTGTAGGTCACGTTGTTATAGCTTCTATGGCAGCCTTTGTACTGGAAAAGCACAAATTTCCCGGTAGCAAGGTATTCTTCCGGCTTGTTGTTACTTCTCTTATGTTTGCAGCAGCTGTGACAGCTATACCAAACTACCTAATTATGTCCAGGATAGGCTTTTTAGATTCTTATCTGGCATTAATAGTCCCTGCCTTTGGCTATTCCTTGGGACTATTCCTGATGAAACAGTTTATGGAGACAATACCGAATTCGCTACTAGAGTCTGCAAGGATTGACGGAGCTGGTGAATTCCGAACATTTTGGCAGATAGCAATGCCAATGGTTAAGCCAGCCTGGCTTACCTTAGTTATATTTTCATTCCAGATACTCTGGGGAGAGCTAGGTAGTACATTTATATACAGCGAGGAGCTAAAAACCCTCCCATATGCACTAAACCAGATTCTATTGGGTGGTTTTGCCAGGGCAGGTGCCGGTGCTGCTGCAACGCTTCTTATTATGATAGTGCCAATCGTTCTTTTCATGGTTGCTCAAGGCAATATCATACAAACTATGGCTACATCTGGTATAAAAGAATAGAAGGGAGGGCAAGGAGTTGAAGTCAAGAATATGTCTGATATTATCAATAATTATGGTCGTTTTAATTACATCCACCGCATTTGCAGATGCGCCCTACGGTAGTTACACATACGATTACTGGGGGGACCCCGTGCCTGCCCCTGCGCCCTATGTACCCACGAGATTGATTGATGGGGAATCTTTAGGTATTGGGCCACTACGAGGTGCTAACGATTTATTTGTTTCAGATTCAAATACAATATATATCGCTGACTCCGACAACAACAGAATAATCGTATTAAACGATAATTGGGAAGTAGAAAGGGTTATAGAAGGGTTCGAAAAAGATGGAGAAGAAGAGACCTTTAATAAGCCCCAAGGTTTATTTGTTACCAGTGAAGAGGTTTTATTCGTAGCAGATACAGATAATGCAAGGATAGTCGAGCTCAGCCCAGATGGCGAGTTTGTCAGGGAGATAGGACCTCCAAAGGCTGATATAATTCCTGCGAATTTCGAATACAAACCCATGTCTTTGGTTGTTGACCGAGCAAAAAGACTCTATGTAATAGCCCAGGGTGTTAATCAGGGTATATTGGAGTTTGATAGTGAGGGCACCTTTAGGACCTACATGGGAGCACCCATGGTTTCTGCCAATATACTTCAATATGTTATAAGACTTTTTTATACTGATGAGCAGTTAAGTAGGACTATAGACTTTGTTCCTACAGAGTACAACAACATAAGCATGGATAGTGATGGCTTTATATATGCGACTACCTCAAGCATTTCTGTTTATGATATACAGGGTGCCATATCTGCTCGTGCAGACGATGACAGGGTAGCGCCTGTAAGAAAGCTAAATGCCACAGGTACTGATATCCTAAGACGAAGAGGATACTTCCCACCTGTAGGTGACGTTCATTTTCATTCAAGAGGATACTTTGATGGTGGCCAGTCAATGTTCAATGATGTATGTGTAGATGATTATGGCATCTATAGTGTGCTGGACAACCGAAAGGGTAGGATATTCACCTATGATGGCGATAGTAATATATTATTTATATTCGGTGGCAAGGGCAACCGTTTAGGACAGTTTAACAATCCTGCCGCACTCAGTAAAATAAATGAAAATTTCATTGTGCTCGACAAGACCGGATCAGGCCAGGGTCAGATTACAATGTTTGAGCCCACAGACTATGGAAGAATGGTCATACAAGCAGTATCCCACCACAATGAGGGTAGGTACGAAGAATCTACAGCTGCTTGGGATGAGGTACTCAAATTCAATGCAAACTCTGAGCTTGCCTATATAGGCATGGGTAAAGCATACCTTGATCAGGATGAGTTTTACACAGCCATGCAATATTTTAGACTAGGTAACAAGAGAGATTACTACAGCAAAGCCTTTCAGTTATATCGCAAGGATGTCATAGCTCAGTATTTTGGGTTCATAGTCGGCACTTTGTTTGTAGTGTTTATTGCCCTATATGTACGTGCTAAGCTAAAGCGCAGAAGAGAGGTGGAAGCATAAATGGAAGTTTTACGAGGCTTGAGATATGTATTTTACTTGATATTTCATCCCTTTGATGGATTTTGGGACCTTAAGCATGAGAAAAAAGGCAATCTTGGTTCTGCTTTTGTTATCGTGGCTCTGCTTAGTATAACCTTTATTCTACGAAGGCAAGCAACAGGCTTTTTATTCAACACCGTCAATCTACTAGAGTTAAATATAATGGTAGAGATAATAAGTGTAGTCTTACCCTTTACCCTATGGTGTATAGCAAACTGGAGTCTAACAACACTGCTAGATGGCGAGGGTAGCCTTAGAGACATTGTTATTACCTCGGCTTATGCTCTAACACCCTTGGTAATTATAAATCTTCCTTTAATACTAGTGAGCAATGTTATCACTTTGGACGAAGGAGCTTTTTACTTTTTCTTTATAGGCTTAAGTACAGTTTGGGCTGCTATGTTGATGATAGTAGGCACTAGTGTCACGCATCAATATTCTATGGCTAAAACGCTTGTATGTACAGTATGTATCATAATAGGAATGGGACTAATTATATTCATCGGGCTGCTGTTTTTCAGTCTGATTCAACAGGTGGTTTCCTTTATAGCCACAATATACAAGGAAATATCGCTAAGATTTTGAGGGAGGGTTGAGAAGTTATGAAACTTAAAAAAATAATTATACTGACCATCACCATTACTCTCCTTTTGACTAGTTCAGTTGTTTATATGGAACCCGTTGACCAACTAGAAGACCAGCAGGACCCTATAACAGCAGAAGAGCCAGATGGTGAAGACCAAGTAGATGTGCCTGTAGAGGATGACCTGGTACCCTCTCAAGGTGAAGAAGATGAAAATGGACCAGATGGAGAAGGGGATTCAGACACCTCCCCTGAGTTAGAAGACGACATAGAAACTCCTGAACCTGTAGTTGTTTCGATAGATTCCATGAAAAAGGTAGCTGAAAACAGTTATTTAGAGCTGTACTTTGCAGACGAGACAGCCGAAGCTGCAGTTAAGGTGAAAAAGACTGGAAAGGTTTGGTATACCAATCCACCGACTAGGGCAGGTGATCCAATAGCTGGTGGCACCAACGTAAACAGACTAAACTCCCAGCTTCTCGTCGATTATTACAACCCTGTATCCCAGCCTTCCTCCTACAATAGCTATGGCCATTCCGTTAGTCTGGACCAATTTGAATTAATTGAGCTAGAAGATGGTTTCAGGGTGGAATATCGCATAGGTGAAGAGGAAACCTTATACATTTTACCAAAAGTAATAAGCAAAACGCGCATGGAAGAGGCCATAATTGCCAACCTTGAAGAAGGAGATGGCAAGTCCCTATTAAGATATTATTCTCCTCTTACCTATGAGACAGCCAGTGAAACACAGAAGCAAATGTATCCAAACCTAGAAGAAGAGGATATTTATGTAGTATCCGACAGGCTACAGGAGTTTAGAAAACGTTCACTAGAAGAGCTTGTCATAGAATCGGGATATACGCTAGATGATATGAACGAAGACCATGTGGCCAACGGAGTTTCTGCAGAGGATCCAAACGTAGATGTGTTTTTTATACCCCTAGAGTATAGGTTGGATGGAGAACAACTAGTCGTTAGGGTTCCTACAGAGGAGATCGAATACGACGAATCCTATCCGATAGCAACGATCCATGTGCTACCATACTTTGGCGCTGCTGGCACGGATGAAGAGGGATATATGCTGGTACCTGATGGTTCGGGTTCCCTTATATACTTAAATAATAACAAGCGCCATGCACAAGTCTACGGGACGTCAGTATATGGCAGTGACCGAGCAATACCTCGGACAGTAAGGACCTCACTAGTCAAGCAGACACACCTACCGGTATATGGCTTGAAATCAGGTGACAATGCCTTTTTCAGTATCATCGAAAAGGGTGATGCAATGGCAAATATAAGAGCTGATATTAGTGGTAGATTGAATTCTTACAATTTCGTTTACTCAAACTACAGTTTAGTGCCTAGGGATGAACTTGATATAGGGAATTACTCTGGCCTTAACACAATCGCTGTTTATCAGCCGAGAGCTTTTATAGGTGATATACAAATAAGATATGGTTTCCTCGATGGAGACCAAGCAAATTACTCAGGAATGGCCAAATACTATCGCAGCTACCTTGAAGGACAGGGCTTTGAGCGCAATGAGCAGGATGACAAGGTCCCCTTCTACCTTGAAACAATAGGTGCTATAAATAAAGTGCGGTCGATATTGGGCATACCTGTTAACACTACCCAGCCCCTTACCACCTATGAACAAACAATTGATATTATGGACCAGCTAGGTGAGGGCGGTATTGACAATATAGTTTTAAAGTATACGGGTT
>DASRNC010000093.1:0-3367 GCA_035647595.1 Bacillota bacterium
GGCATATTGATTATTTGGATGTAAGGCTAACTAAAAAAAGATATATTGGCATACAGGAGGTGAAGCCCTGAGCTTAAAAGGCTAGGGCAACTATATTGGAAAAATTGCTAATAAATGGTGGCAAAAGACTTGTGGGAACTACAAGGGTCGGAGGCGCAAAGAATGCAGCAGTAGCTATTCTTCCGGCGGCTCTTTTGGCACAAGGACCTTGTGTTATCAACAACGTCCCATATATAGATGATGTAATCAATATTTCAGAGATTTTAGAAGAAATCGGAGTCAAGGTGGCCTTTGCCGGTTCTGGCAAGGTATCAATTAACGGTACAAGCAAGATAGATCATAGGGCAGTATCAGATATGGTGAAATGCATGAGAGGATCCATTTATCTGTTAGGAGCACTTCTTGGTAGAGAGGGTAGGGTTGAAACAGCATACCCAGGGGGCTGCGAGATAGGCGCCCGCCCCATAGACCAACACATAAAGGGCTTTGAAGCCTTAGGTGCCAAGATTGAGATAAGCCATGGTTTGATAAAGGCTGAAGCAGACAAGCTCGTAGGCAATGAGATATACCTTGATGTTGTATCCATAGGTGCCACCATAAACATTATGCTTGCCGCTGTCAAGGCAGAGGGTTCAACAGTTATAGTCAATGCAGCAAGGGAGCCCCATGTGGTAGATACAGCTAACTTTTTAAATGCCATGGGTGCCAATGTCAAAGGGGCTGGCACAGACACAATCAGGATAAAGGGCGTAGAAGAGCTCAATGGTTGTGAATATACTATAATACCAGACCAGATAGAGGCAGGTACATTTATGATTGCGGCAGCAGCTACCTGTGGGGATGTAACGATAAAGGACGTTATCCCAAAACATCTGGAATCAATTACCGCCAAGCTCATAGAGATGGGTGTAGAGGTAGTTGAAATGGAGAATAGCGTTAGGATAAAGGGGACATGTAGGCCTAAAAGGATAAACATCAAAACCCTCCCATATCCCGGTTTCCCGACAGACCTGCAGCAGCCGATGACAGCCTTGCTTAGCACTGGCGAAGGCATGAGTATCATAAATGAAGGAATTTTTGAGTTTAGATACCGTCATGTTGAGGAACTTCGCAGGATGGGTGCAAATATCAAGGTAGAGGATCGTCTGGCCATCATCCAGGGTGTTGAAAAGCTAACTGGTGCAGCATTGACCGCCTCCGACCTTAGGGCGGGAGTTGCCCTTGTTATAGCAGGACTGATGGCTGAGGGAGTTAGTGAGATAGGAAGCCTCCACCATATAGATAGGGGCTATGAAAACCTAGAGGAAAAGTTGGCGGCCCTTGGAGCTGATATAAAGCGAGTAAGCGATGGTGAGAGTGCACTAAAGAAGGTAGGCAGCGATACAGCTGTATAATGAAATTAAAAAAGTTGGAATTATAACATAATAGTAGAAAGATTTTAAGATTACAGGACAAGGCCGTAAGGGTCATACCATAATAAAGGCTAGCTAAAGTTGTGATAAAGACTGTCATTGGACACTTGTGTTCATTGGCAGTTTTTCCCGCTTTTTACAGCAGTCTTGGAGACAGCCTTGGCAACTGCGGGAACCACCCTTTCATCAAAGGGCAGGGGTAGGATATAGTCCTCACTTATTTCATCATCGCTTATTACTGAGGCTATGGCCCTGGCAGCAGCAATCTTCGTGTCCTCACTTATGGCTGCCACCCCTGCATCAAGGACACCACGGAAAAGACCTGGGAAGGCTAGCACATTGTTTACTTGGTTTTTATAATCCGGACGACCTGTGCCAACAACACGTGCACCTGCTTTTATGGCAAGCCATGGTCCTATTTCAGGCACTGGATTTGCCAAGGCAAGTACAATTGAGTCCTTGCTCATAGAGGAGACCATTTCTTGGCTAACTATATTAGGAGCGGATACGCCGATGAATATATCTGCTTCTTCAAAGGCGTCAGCTAGCGTGCCCTTTATACCTTCAGGATTCGTAAACCTTGCCAATCCCTCTTGCATAAAATCATTTTTCTCATCACCAGGGTATAGGATGCCCTGTCTCCCACATAAGACTATTGATCTTATGCCCATCTGAATGAGCAGCCTGGCTATAGCAGAGCCTGCTGAACCTATACCATTTATCACTGTATTCACCTTATCAAAGTCCTTGTCAACAACTTTAAGGGCATTAATCAAGGCAGCTGCGACCACAATAGCAGTCCCATGCTGGTCATTATGAAAAACCGGTATTTCAAGCTCTCTTTTCAAGCGGTCTTCAACCTCGTAACATCTAGGCGCGGCTATGTCCTCTAGGTGTATGCCCACAAAGGAGGGTGACATGAACCTGACTGTATTTACAATTTCACCTATATCCCGGCTATCAAGGCAAATGGGGAGGGCGTCAATATCTGCAAGTCTTTTAAACAATAGGGCCTTTTCCTCCATGACAGGCATGGCCGCTTTGGACCCTATATTGCCAAGGCCTTTTACTGCCGAGCCATCTGTTACAACTGCAACCATGTTACCAGTTAGCCTCTCTTGTAGTAACAAGGCTTTTTCACCATAATCCAAAGGCAAGTCCTCCCTAGATGGATTTATCCTCTTTGTAAATTATACCACAAAAACCGCCTATAAAATGGAGAGGACTATATATTGTATACATTTGGCACAGGGGCCTTAAATATATTATAATGGACAAGGGCTGTCACCATGCTATATGCTATGGTCTATATATACTACTTACAACTTTTTTTAATCTGGAAAACATAGGGGGATTGGTGATGAGTATAAAGGTTTGCTCGCTCTTTAGCGGTAGTAGCGGCAATTCCACATATTTAGGTACTGAGAAGACACATATATTGGTTGATGCTGGCCTTGCTGGCAAAAACATTATCGCCGGACTAAGTGATGTAGGCGTAGATGGTTCTGAGTTAAAGGGCCTTCTAATAACTCATGAGCATACGGACCATATAAGGGGCGCCGGTGTGCTCTCTAGAAGATTTGATATACCCATTTATGCAAATGAAAAGACCTGGGCTGCTATGGAGTCGAGGATAGGAAAGGTACAACCGTCAAACATACGAGTATTTGATAACAATATGGATTTTTATATTCAAGACATAAATGTTCAGGCCTATGAGATACCACATGATGCTGTGGACCCTGTTGGCTTTAGCTTTTACTGCAATAATAAAAAAATAAGTATAACAACTGATTTGGGGCACACTAACAATAAATTAATCAAGACTGTTATGGACTCTGATATGGTTATACTAGAGGCAAATCACGACATAGATATGCTTAAGAGTGGCCCATATCCACCTATGCTAAAGCGAAGGATTTTAGGCAGAAAGGGGCACCTTTCAAATGTGGATT
>DASRNC010000094.1:0-2791 GCA_035647595.1 Bacillota bacterium
GGTGCATCATATTTGTTTGTGAGTATTATTTCAATCATTAAAGTTCCAAGGCTAAGAGCCTGTAAATTTGCTACGGGGCCTTCTCAAAACTCGCTTCGCTCAAACAGTTGATTCAGCCTATCCTACGCTGCATTAACAGGTTCTAAGCCTTTCCACAATATGATTTCCATAATATTCATCAAACCTCAACTATACGCCCTTCATTCACAGCCCAAGGATGGAGATACCCTATAACTCAACGTCATTCTGAGTCTATAAGACGAAGAATCCTATCACTTAAATAAAGATTCCTCGTCGTAAACTCCTCGGAATGACAGGACTGCTGGGGTAACTCCTCGTAATAGCCTCTTAGAGCGCCATCGCAGGGATTGGAAGGAAAAAGGAAAAGGACTGCCCTATGGACAGTCCCCATGTTAATGTAAATAGCTATAGATTCTACTTGCCTATAATATGGTCTGCTACTTCCTTCGACATGCATATAGCAGTAATCTCATGATAAGGAATTACGCATATCCCGGACTTGGTTTCTACCATTACTACACAATCATCCATCTTTACTATCTTTACACAATCGAAGTTTCCCCTTGCTCCTTCAATGATCAAGGACACCTTTTTATCCATGATCTTTTTAAGCATATCCTTCATATGCATCATGCATTGCAACTTCCAATCCGGTCGCATATCCACAGGCGGACACGGCATCGGTGGCATGGGTGGACACGGCATGGGTGGCATGGGTGGATATGGTGCAGGTGGAGTCGGCGGATGTGGTGGATAGGGATGATTATTTTCCGGTGGCATACCATAATAATCATAGTTAGGCCCCTGGTTGTTAAAGGCATCAACTGGATACCTTACAGGATACATTTCGTTATTGTACATCTTAAAACCTCCCAATTCCAATATTAAGCTTGATATATTCTATGTTTAATTCCTTAAACTGTTACAATTAGCCCTATTACAATTAAGCACCAATCAAAAAAAGACAAGCTGCTCTATTCATTAGAGTAGCTTGCCTATAGCTTATTTTTAGTTTTTGCTATTTATTATTTTCTTTTCTTTGGTCCTAATCCTATTCCCAAGGCTAGCAGAAGGCCTCCTATTCCGTAGAAAGCCATAGGTGCTATTTCTCCTGTCTTAGGAAGTTTAATATCCTCTACACCTAAGAAAGCTTTTTCTAGCTCCTTATCCTTTGGTTTTTCCTTTTCTGGAGTCTTATCTTCCGGTATATCCTCTACACCTAAGAAAGCTTCTTCTAGATTATTGAATGCCACCTCATCATGTTTTGCGGTCTCGCCAAGCAAATAAAGAAGTAACGTGGTCTCTAAGCCACTGCCGTCCTCAGCATTGGTAACATATACTGTGAGATTATATACGGAGTCATCATAGACAACCAGTTCATTGGTGCCAGCCTCCTGGAAAATACTATATGTGTATATGCCCAAAGATGAGAATTCTATTCCGGGTAGTTTTCCCGTGTCCGCTCCTGTAACCTTCATGGTGAAAAGGCCATCTACACTCCCCGCCGGCATAGGATAATCAGCATTATCCGCCTTCATGGTTATTTCATAATCTTCGTCTGCCGCTAAAGGTTCCCCTCCCAAGGAAACAGTGACGGGTATTTCACCGCTTTGTATCTCTGCTGCAAATGCCTTTGGTAGAGGTAGGACCAAACACATAGTCAATATGAGTAGAAACATCATAAACTTGGTTTGCTTCTTTTTCATTTTCACACTCCTCCTATTCTACTGTTTTATTCTGCTCTTAATCATCATATGGCACCATAACCGCCAGAATAACCGTCCTCGCATCTGTGAATTCGGTTGTGCAGGTTGTAAGAGCCAAAATCTGCGGTTCTCTATCTTCTGATTCCATTATCCTATTCATCACAAGGTCGTTTAAATATAATGAATTATTGTTTGTAAACTGCATCAAATCATCTATTTCACCTTGCCAACTTTCTGGATTGAAGATCGCCTCTTCCGAGGAAGTAACAAGTAAGCAAGCGTAGATTTCAAGTTTATAGACTCTATCAGGTAAAATTAAAGTTCCTGTTTGATTCTCCCTAAAAAATGCTTCATCCTTGTACAGGGTAAGGTCTCCAAACATTTTGCTATTTTCCATATAGTGACCATATAGCAGAGAATAGGTATCGTGAAAGTCCCCGTCATTCCGTGAGTCAAGAAAGATACTGCCGGCAAGTGCAAAATCACCGTATACATCGGTATTGATGTAGGATAAATTTGTTTTGCCTTGTAAAACAGGATAATCAATATTGGTACCATCCAATGTAACCCATGCACGGACATCGGGGTTTATTGCCAACAATTCTTCGAAGCTAGGGTCCTCATCTCCAGGCTTTAAGACCTTCATATCCGCCTGAACATCGCCTGCTGCTGCATATATAAGACTATTGTCCCATAGGGCGTAGCCAGCATAAATACCTGCAATACACAATGATAATACAATAATAAAATTTAGTAGTATATTGGCTGACTTTATAATAAAATTAGAGGTCTTCATAGAACTACACTCCTATACTATTTTGCAAGGGTGCCGGATGATGGACTCCACCATCCGATCGTCCCTTTGCATAGATTTAAAGTTTTCTCTTTCCTAAGAATTACTCAATCACTATTTGACCAAGCCAAATCGTTTTCTCATTCCGAATAAAAACAGTCCGCCTAGGGCAACAGCTAAAAGAAGGATATAGGGTAGGTTGTCAAGGTTTATACCTGTTGCAACTTCTGTGTTTCTCGTGTTTGTAATAGCAGCAGTTTGAGTCGCATCA
>DASRNC010000095.1:0-3504 GCA_035647595.1 Bacillota bacterium
CCTATAGGCAGCATAAACACTGTTTATCGTATCTATTAGGCTGTCAGGGTTCAAGCATTTTCTAGCAAGGGCCTCAGGCACTTCATCTCCTTCAATATATCCCCTCACCTCACATATTGTTAGCATGTCGAACATATTCGAGTAGGTATTGTGAAAGTCCCTCTGCCAACAGCTCCTGTAGAGCGGACAGCTACTACATACTTGTTGAGCTATTAGGTCAAAGAGCTTTGAAAGCTCCTCCTTACCTGAATCTGAGCCCTTGTCAGTCATCCTAGCAAAAACTACTGAGAGATGACGAAAGACTTGGGAGAACTCACTCAACCTCCCAACGATCAGCTCCTGCATCCGGTTTACATAGTAGTGCTGGTTGCGTGTCTTTACGTGGGTATAATCGAGAAACTGCTTTAAATAACTTATAAACCTTTTAGGCAGGAGGAGGAGGAAGATTGCAGCGATGAGTATTTCACTAAAGGGAAGTATGGCAAAGGTAGACCGGTTTATATAATAGGTCATCAGAGAATTGGTTAAGATAAAGGCCAGACATGAGCCTGCACGTCCTAGCTCTTTGAAGGTACCTGCTAATAGGCCACAAGCAGCAAGATTGGCCATAAGGACAGGATCAGGCGATGAGGTAAGGGAGAGCATAAAGCCAAGGGTCACTCCTATGGAAGCACCTATCCCCGGACCTCCTAAGGCAGCTGCCAATATGACCGTGAAAATCGAAAAAACACTTCTTAGGGAGATGCCCAATATATCCTTGCTCCAAAAACCAATTATTAAAAGAGAAATTACTATACTGATGGAGATTATCTCCTCACTACTGAGGATCCGACGGCGCCTTTGCTCCTTTATCACATCCACCGCCCTGGAAAAAATAAAGACCATAACAAAACCTATAACACTCTCAAGAAAGCCCATAAGCAGTTCATATGTGAGCAGGCCGTTTCTTATATAAAATATTCCGTTTACTAAAGCCATACAAAGAAAAACTAAACTAGCAGCCTTGAAGGTAGACCACCGCATATTTTTCTTTGTAGCTATAAACCAAGATAGGGTGAAAAAAATCATGACAAAACCATATTTCAAAGGGAGGCCACCAAGGCCTGTGGTAAAGAGGCCTAATGCCACCCCTATAAAGGCTGTTATCCCTCCGTATCTTTTGTAAAGCAGTACTGCAAAGAGTACTGGTCCAAAGGGTGCGAGCCCTGCCAGTAAAACAGCTCGTCCTATCAAAAAGCATCCAAGCCCCAACATAAACTCCTCTATAAAGTAATCTAAAGTAATGGACCTGCGCTTTTTCTTTGTATGGCTTGCTTCTAAAATCTTGTTTAGCATAGTAAATGCTTCTCTTTGTGCCAAAATAAAACACCACCTGTATTTTGTAAGAATGTGCATAATGAGGTGGTGTCATTATAGCAAAGGTGTTTTGAATTATTTGTCAATATATACGGAGGCTACAAAAAAACTTTTTGACAAGAAGCCGTTATATTACATATTAAATAGCCTTATCCACGCAGTACACACGGGTTCAACCTAGGTTTGACCATATTTTGTGTAGAATTTTTCAAAAGATTGGTAAACGGTTTATTTTGCATAAGAGAAAATATGCCTAGAATAAGGCTTGACAATAGCAAAAACCCCAATTGGCAATGCAATTGGGGTTTTTTATGGTGGGAACAATTGGGCTTGAACCAATGACCCCCTGCTTGTAAGGCAGGTGCTCTCCCAGCTGAGCTATGCTCCCGTCTTCGAGGTCCGAAGCCAGACCTTAAGTATGCACAAGTGCCTACCTAAATTATCTAACCTCTAACCTCCGGATACTAGATACTAGAAGGCGAAAATAAATAGCCCCCTGATCTAGTCCCTAGTTGGTAGCGGCGAACGGAATTGAACCGCTGACACTCCGGGTATGAACCGAATGCTCTAGCCATCTGAGCTACGCCGCCTAAGTTGGTTGCGGGGGAAGGATTTGAACCTCCGACCTCCGGATTATGAGCCCGACGAGCTACCTTACTGCTCCACCCCGCGTCATTTATTATCATGGTTTGTGACAACAGAACTCATTCTATAACATAGAGCGGATTAAGTCAATAGATACTTTATGGTAATTTGTATTACTAAGATTTGAGTCCGTCTTAACCCCTGCCTCGGGAATTACCTCCGCCTCGCTTTGACTCCCTATTTTTAATATCGAGTAACCTTTCCTCACTATCCTTCATAAACTTGGATAAGGTGTCCTCAAAAGAACCCCCTGTATTGGCCTGTGGCTCCTTGTTCCAGTTTACCTCAATAGGCTTTGTTGATTTCTTTATCTCCCCTGCCTGACGAACTGACAAACCAATCTTGTTGTCGGCAGTCGATAAAACCTTCACCTTGACCTTGTCATTGACCTTTAGGTAATCGTTAATGTCCTTGACATAAGCATCCGCAATCTCTGATATGTGGGCCATCCCGGTCTTTCCATCCTTCAACTCGATGAACGCACCAAAGTTTGTTATCCCGGATACTGTCCCCTCTAATATTTGTCCAACCTCAACTGACATAAAAGTATAACTTCCTCCTCTAATCGTTATTTGGGATGAATATTATTTCTCCATCCTTGACCCAACCCAGTCTACTCCTAGCTGCCTCCTCGATATAATCATCAGTCTGGGTATACCTAATTTGCCGTCTAATCATCTCATTTTCATTTTGCTCTTTAGAGATATTACCCTGCAAATCGTCCATGACAACCTGTTGATTGCGCAATTCAAACTCCTGTTGAACCATAATGAATGCAAAATACCCTAAGATCAACAATGTTAATAAAACCTTGGCTCTTGACTTGAGAACGTATTTCCTTTTGCCTTTTGGTTTTTTGCGCTCTGTCATTGTATTATACCCTTCTTTTGTTTATAGATAATTATCTACGAGCGGGTTAAATTAGCATGTAGACAATTGTACCTAGTATATATTGTATATAAGATCCCTATGTCCTGTCAACTGGAATCTTTTTAAGGTCTTTTTTTGTATAAAGTTTTCTTGTTATTGCTTTGGTCTTAGAAAGCAAGGCCAGTCCACAAGACTTTAGTAGGCCTGTAGGGTATTTAAGGAGGCTAGCGAAAAATTTAAATGGCCAGCTTATAGTCCACACTACCCATTTAAACACAAATGATACCGCCTTGCATATGCCTGTTAGGACCTTGAATATTATGGGACTCAATATCATAGCATAAAGGCTCCAGCCTATAATAAGGCCAGCAATCGTATATACTCTTACTTCCCCATAATTTACATTAAACACTACAAGAAAAGATACTCCAGCTATTATAATCCAAAACACCAGGTCCAATATTGCAGTTGCTAACCTACCCGGCTTTATTATATGTCTTATCATTCTAAATATATCATAGATAAAGCCTATAATAAAGCCTGAATAAACAGTGGCTAAAAACACATAGGCCTGATTGACAGTAGACGGCATAGAAGGTCGCCCCCTTATTTAAACATTTTACCAAAGAAGCC
>DASRNC010000096.1:0-2670 GCA_035647595.1 Bacillota bacterium
GTACTAGGTCATCTTGACCTTGTTAGGAGATATGCGCCTTATAAATATGATAGTAATGACCATCTAATTGGCTTGGATATCATAAAAGCAATTTTTAAGACATTGATTGAAAATGGCAAGGGCATTGAGCTTAACTCCTCAGGATTTGGCCATAGTTCAGGAGTGCCTCTCCCCCACCCGGATATTATAAGGCTATATCGTGAGCTAGGCGGAGAGATCATTACTATAGGCTCTGACGCACATAGCTCAGAGTTTGTAGCCTATGAAAGCAAACGTAGTGTTGACTTGTTAAAAAGCCTTGGCTTTAAATATGTCACCAGGTTTGATAAAATGGAGCCTGAGTTTGCAAAAATCTAATCAGGATTACAGGGTTATATGATTTTTTAAAAGACTCAATAAAACGAACCGACCCCCAAGGGCTAGACTAAAATCTAACTCTTGGAGGTCTTTTTTTTAACAAGTCATAGTTTAGAATCTAAAATAAGCTTTCCTTACTTTCCTACAACCGCAAGTGCTTTTTCTACTACATTGTCCACTGTAAAACCAAATTCCTCGAATAGTATATCTGCAGGTGCAGAAGCGCCAAAGTGGTCTATAGAAATAACATCACCCTTAAGGCCGGTATATTTGTGCCATCCAAATGAGGATGCTGCCTCAACTGCTAGACGGGCCTCTACATTTTCAGGTAAGACTCTTCTTTTGTATTCCTCAGACTGTTCCTCGAATATTTCCCAGGAAGGCATGCTCACTATTCTGGCATCTATACCCTTTTCCTTTAAAATATCCTTGGCCTCCATGATTAGCTGTACCTCAGATCCTGTAGCCATAAGAATGATATCCGGATTTGTTTTTTCTGAATCAGCCAATATATAAGCGCCCTTATAGGCATCCCTGCCAGTCCCATCGAGCGAGGGAAGGTTTTGTCTCGTGAGTACGAGTGCTGTAGGGCTGTCAGTCCTTGATAAGGCTAGTAGCCAAGCAGCTGCTGCTTCTCTAGAATCGGCTGGCCGTATTACAGTAAAGTTTGGTATACTCCGTAGGGCCGCTAGGTGCTCTATGGGCTGATGTGTAGGTCCATCCTCTCCGACCCCTATGCTGTCATGGGTAAGGATATAAGTTAGAGGTAGCTTCATTAGTGCAGACAATCTCATTGAATGCTTCATATAGTCACTAAATACGAAGAAGGTGGCCACATATGGTTTGAGTCCACCATGTACTGCCATACCGTTGCCAATCGCTGCCATAGCATGCTCTCTTACACCAAAATGTAGGTTGGATCCGGCATAATTGTCCTTGGAGAAAGCTTCTCTATCCTTCATATCAGACTTGTTTGAAGGGGCTAGGTCTGCAGACCCTCCTATCAGATTGGGTACATACTCAGATAGCTTGTTGAGTACTTCGCCTGAAGAAGCTCGTGTAGCTTGCGCACCCTCAAAGCTCCATATCTTTTCATTGTTTAAAATATCACTGTCTAGTCCTGGCTCATGCCACTTGTCCCATTCGGTAGCCAAGTCAGGATATTCCTTTTTATATGCTGCGAATAGGTCTAGCCATTTTTCCTCGGCCTTGCTAGCCTCTTTTGCAAAGGACTTCATATGGTCTTTGACCTCATCAGCTACATAAAATGACTCTTCTGTCTTGTATTTAAGAAATTTCTTTGCAGAAATAATATTGTCTTCCCCTAGGGGTTCACCATGGGCTGATGCCTTACCCTGCTTTTCGGGAGACCCGTATCCAATCTGTGTTGTTATAACAATAAGGCTTGGCCTAGCAGTTTCTTTCTTGGCCTCTGTCAGTTTGTTTTGTATTGCCTCAATGTCATTGCCATCCTCTACATAAAGCACCTGCCAGCCATAGGCATCATAGCGTTTTCCTACATCCTCGGTAAATGCTAAGTCAGTACTTCCTTCTATGGTTATACTATTGGAATCGTAAAGCAAGGTGAGCTTGCCAAGGCCCAATGTTCCAGCTAAAGATGCTGCCTCACTGGTGATTCCCTCCATCATACATCCATCTCCTGCTAATGCATATGTATAATGATCAACTATATCATAGCCTGGACGGTTGAATTTGCTAGACAGATGTGCTTCCGCCATAGCCATACCTACTGCATTTGCAACACCTTGTCCAAGTGGGCCTGTTGTCACTTCTACACCTGGTGTATCTCCATATTCAGGATGCCCCGGTGTTTTGCTGTCCCTTTGTCTAAAGTTTTTTAAGTCATCAATAGAAACATCATAGCCAAATAGGTGTAATAGTGAATATATAAGCATAGAACCGTGTCCGGCTGATAATACAAACCTATCCCTGTTAGCCCAATCAGGATTATTTGGGTTGTGCTTTAATTCCTTTGCCCATAGTGTATAAGCCATTGGCGCAGCGCCCATTGGTAAACCTGGGTGGCCTGAATTTGCTTTTTGAACACCTTCTGCTGATAAAATCCGAATCGTATTAATACTTAGCTGATCAATGTCAATATTAATCATTTATCATATCCTCCTGTCTGCAATCCTAATACTTTAACTACCAATTATTATATTCTATAAGCCAGAATTATTCAAATCTATTTAGATATAAGGCCAATAGTAAAAGCGAAAAACCCCAAGCAGCAGTGTGCCTAAGGTTTTCATTGGGATATATGTATTTAAATTCTATAGTATTATACAGATT
>DASRNC010000097.1:0-2220 GCA_035647595.1 Bacillota bacterium
TTTATATAGTAGAGAATAGAGGATTTTGACCTTTAATGTAGAACACTATTTAGGTTGCACTTTTATCACAAAATTTAATAGCTTTAAGATCTGAAAGGAGACATACAATGGGTGTACTAAAGGGTATTAGAAAGAGGGCAGCAAAATTAGATAAGACCATAGTCTTGCCAGAGGGGGTTGAACCCCGTATAATAAAAGCTGCAGCTATGGCTTCAAAAAATAAAGTGGCTAATGTAGTATTGTTAGGAGATCCCGATGAGATTCAAAAGAAGTCCAAGGGTCTTGATCTTTCTGCAGTAACAATAATAGACTATTTAAAAGAAGAAAAAATGGTTTTATATGTGAAGGAGTTTTATGAGTTAAGAAAGCATAAGGGTATCACAATGGAATTTGCTGCAGAAACATTAAAAAACCCCTTATACTATGGAGTGATGATGCTTAAATCGGGAGATGCGGATGGTATGGTAGCAGGCTCGATCAATTCAACTGCCGATGTCTTATTACCTGCATTCCAGGTAATAAAAACAGCAGCTGGCACAAGGGTTGTTTCAAGTATATTCTTTATAGAACTACCAAATAATAAATTTGGCGACAAGGGTACTCTCTTATACGGAGACTGTGGCGTCAATCCAGACCCTAACGCGGAAGAACTAGCAACAATAGCAGTAACTACCGCCAAGACGGCAAAACATGTAGCTTCAATGGAACCAGTAGTAGCCTTACTGTCATATTCAACTAAAGGAAGTGCATCACATCCTAGGGTTGATAAGGTAGTAGAAGCAACAAAGCTTGCTAAGGAAATGGCTCCTGAGTTTTTAATAGATGGTGAACTACAGGGGGATGCTGCATTAATGGATAGCGTTGCAAAATTAAAGTGTCCTAATAGTCCTGTAGGAGGAAAGGCTAATGTCTTGATTTTCCCTGATCTTAACTCTGGTAATATTGCATACAAATTGACGGAGCGTTTAGCTGGGGCACAGGCTGTTGGCCCAATTTGCCAAGGACTAGCAAAGCCAGTTAATGACTTGTCAAGGGGCTGTAATCCACAAGATGTGGTAAACGCAATTGCCATCACAGCAGTTCAAGCTGAAAAATAAAATTGGGGGAGTAGAAATGAAGGTACTGGTTATTAATGCAGGCAGTTCATCATTAAAATATCAATTAATTGATATGGATAATGAGAATGTGCTTGCCAAAGGAAATGCAGAAAGAATAGGTATAAAAGGCTCTGTTTTAGCTCATAAAACTATAGGCAAGGAACAGGCTAGGTTAAATATGGATTTTAAAGACCATACAGAAGCTATAAAGAAGGTTATTGAAACATTGGTCTCGCCTGACCATGGTGTAATAGCTGATATGACGGAGATAGGAGCCGTTGGCCATAGGGTGGTCCACGGAGGTGAACATTTTTCAGCATCAGTCTTGATAGACGATGAGGTAATGAATGCTATCAGAGCCAATGTAGAGCTTGCTCCCTTACACAACCCTGCCAATATAATGGGAATAGAGGCTTGTAGGAATACAATGCCCAATACCCCTATGGTGGCAGTATTTGATACTGCATTCCACCAGACTATGCCTAGAGAGGCCTTTCTTTATGCTATTCCATATGAATCCTATAAAAAGCATGGTATAAGACGTTATGGTTTTCATGGTACATCTCATAAATATATTTCTCTCAAGGCTGCTGAATTATTAAACAAGCCAGTAGAGGACTTGAAAATAGTCACATGCCATCTTGGGAACGGTTCTAGTATCGCTGCAGTTAAACACGGTAAATCAATTGATACCAGCATGGGATTCACTCCCTTAGATGGACTCCCAATGGGAACCCGTTCAGGAAGTATAGACCCTGCCATAGTAAGTTATCTGATGGACAAGGAAAAGCTTACCATAGATGAAACTAGTCAATACCTAAATAAGCAATCAGGTGTATTGGGTATATCAGGAGTTAGTAGCGACTTTCGAGACCTGGCAGATGCCGCTGCAAACAATGTTGACAGGGCTAGATTAGCCCTAGATGTGTTCAATTATCAGGTGAAAAAATATATAGGAGAATATGCTGCAGCAATGGGTGGCCTAGACTGTGTTGTATTTACAGCAGGCGTAGGAGAAAACACACCCGCTATCCGTGAGAAGGCATGCAAGGGCCTAGAATTCCTTGGCATAGTCATGGATAAGGGAAAAAACAATTCTGACCTTATACAGACTACTAAGGAA
>DASRNC010000098.1:0-5375 GCA_035647595.1 Bacillota bacterium
GTGTATAATATAATCATAATATGCAATATAGGGGTTGTTTGAGATGGCACAAAAGACTAAAACAATTATAAAGATTGCAGGCAGAGAATATACCATAAGGGCACACGAAACAGAAGAGTATATTCATAGCGTAGCCATTTACGTAAACAGAAAGATGAAAGAAGTAAACACTACTCAACCCGGACTTAGTACATCAATGTCGTCTGTACTGACCGCTATGAACCTGGCACACGAAGTAATAAAGCTAAAGGCAGAGCTAGGTGACCTAAGGGAGCAAGTCAAGGAATTGCAGGATTTAAAAAGAAGGTCGTCAAGTCCCTCGATACTTGATGTACAGCACAAGGTAAGAAGATAAAAACAAAAAAACACCTGAACAGCATTAAGCTGTTCTTTTTTTTATGCATATTCTCAAGTCCTTTTTGCCTTCATGTAGTATAATATAAAGACAGGGGAGGATAAATAAATGGACAGAGAGATCGAGCTTTTAGCTCCAGCAGGTAGCCGAGATGCACTAACAGCTGCTATTCAAAATGGGGCTGATGCAGTTTATATGGGCGGGACCAAATTCAGTGCTCGTAGGATGGCAGACAACTTTGAAACAGAGGCACTAAGGGAAGCTGTGGAGTACGCCCACCTGTATGGCGTAAGGATATACATAACCCTTAACATATTAATAAAGGAAAAGGAACTATCTGAGATTAGGGACTACCTTGACCAGCTTAGTGACCTTTGTATAGATGGTGTCATCGTGCAAGACCTAGGGGTAGCAAAAATTATCGCAGAGGAATACCCGCAGCTTTCCCTACACGCTAGCACCCAGATGACAATCCATGAGGCCCAAGGAGCTAAAACATTAGAGACCCTGGGTTTTAAAAGAGTAGTTCTTGCAAGGGAGCTCACCCTTGATGAGATTAGAGAAATTTCAGATAAGACAAATCTTGAGCTGGAGGGTTTCATTCACGGCGCCCTATGTGTTTCATACTCAGGCCAATGTCTAATGAGTAGCATGATTGGTGGCAGGAGCGGCAATAGGGGCATGTGTGCCCAGCCCTGTAGAATGCCTTATAGGTTGGGCAGTGGCGAAAGGGATAAGGACAAGGCCTCATATCATCTTAGCCCTAAGGACCTATCAACTATAGATATACTAGGCCAGATTATAGATAATGGAATTACCAGTCTAAAGATTGAAGGGCGGATGAAACGTCCTGAATATGTTGCTGTAGTAGTAAGAGAATATAGAAAGGCCATTGATAGGCTTATTGAAACTGGCAAAGGGGATGTAGGCGACCAGTCCAGAAATGAGCTGCTACAAATATTTAATAGGGGCTTTACCCATGGGCATTTTTTGGAAACTAACCATGGGAGTCTGTATGCAAATGATAAACCGAATAACCGGGGTGTACCCTTAGGGAAAGTCCTTAGGAATGAGGGCAAAATGGTATACATTTCGCTAGAAGAGGAGCTAGAGGTTGGAGATGGCATTGAATTTAGACAAAGAGGTAGGAGTAATGGCAAGGGGCAGACTGTAAGAGGATTAACTTTAGCTGGCGGAGCTGTTACAAGTGCCAGTAAAGGACAGCAAGTAGCTATTAGGACTACCTTTAATGTGAATTTGGGTACACAAGTCTACAGGACCTCTAAAGCAAGGCAATTAAAGGAAGCTGCAGACTCATATAAGGATATCTATGGATACAGGAAAATACCCTTAAGGGCTAGGGTGGGACTGAAAAAAGGGCATGTACCCCTGGTTGAACTTAGTGACCAACTAGGCAATAGCAGTAGGGCTAGTGGGAAACAGGCCCTTGAGGGAGCGATTAATAGGCCAATTTCCAGACAGGATATTATCTTGCAGCTTGAAAGACTGGGCGACACACCCTTTATAATTGACAGCTGGGGGTTAGATATCGAAGACGGTATATTTATACCACTTTCAATACTAAACAAGTTACGCCGCCAAGCAGGACAAGACTTAATAGAGGCGCGGGTAAAGCACTTTAATCAGAAAGCCCATAAGAACCAGACCCATATAGGCACAGTCTATGTAAAGGACCATGGTAGCCAACTGGCTCCCCCCTTGAATAAGTCTAGCTTTGAACCACCTGACAGTCCCAAATTAAAGGCATATATAGATAGGCTGGACCTAGACCCATTTGTATTAAATGGACTCGATATGGTCTACTACAACCCTAGTGGTTTTCAATTTTCCCTGAATGAGTTGTTAGGCCAGGTAGCTACAATAAAAAAGCATGACATAAAGGTTTCACTGGCCCTGCCTACCATTACACGAAAACTGGATATGGAGCTGCTTAGGAGTTTGCCAGATGAATTTTGGCAGGCATTTGACCAGGTAGAGGCGGGTAATATCGGCCAACTGGACCTGCTCCAAGAAAAGGGTATAGACCAGTATCATGGCAGTTATTCATTTAACATAATGAATTCTATGGCTACAGGACTACTGGAAAGCCTCAATATGAGCAGTATAGTTCTGTCGCCAGAGCTAACACTGGGCGAGATGCATGATATAAACAAAAACACTTATCTCCCTTGCCAGATTACTGTATTTGGTAGAATAAGATTGATGACCACAGAGTATTGCCCACACCATACAGACCAAAGGGGATGTAACAGCTGTAATAGGAAGGATGGGGAAAGCTTAACCGATAGGATGGGTTATAGCTTTCCTCTGGTAAAAAAGAGGATTTCTAGATGCTACACAGAAATTTTAAACAGCCTGCCCATATTCGTGGCTGATGATATTTCGGGAATAAGAGACCTCAAGGCAGCCGCATGGGGATTGAGGCTAGAAAGACTTCCACAGGAGGACATACAAGCCATCGTGTCATTATACACCTATGTAAAAGATAAGGGGCTTGATAGAGCACCCGCCTCTATAATGGAGAGCATTGACAAGATAAAGACATCAGGGTTTACAAGGGGACATTTTTTCAGAGGGGTTGACTAGGTTGAAGGGGAGCACAGGCATGGATGATAGGACGCTAAAAGTACTGGAATATTACAAAATAAGAGGAATGCTAGAGGGGTATGCCCAGTCAGAGCCAGGCAAGAAACTGATAGGGAGCCTAAAACCAACAAGGGATAGGGACAAGGTGATAAGGTTGCTAGAGGAAACCTCTGAAGCGGAATCTATTAAGGCGATAGAGGGCAGCGGATTTGTTTCCTCATTCCCAGATATTGATTTTGAGCTTAAAAAGGCTGATATAGGTTCTACCCTAAGCCCGGGAGAGCTTTTAAAAATAGCAAGGGTACTGTCTCAGATTAGCAGTGTTAGGAAAAGAATGAATGAGCACAAACAAAAGGTGGAGCTTAGGATTATACCATCGATGATTGAGGAGCTTGTTACCCAGCCAGTATTACTTAAAAGTATTGATAAATGCATAGAGAGTGAAGAAAGCATATATGATAATGCAAGTCCTGCCCTGGCCAATATCAGAAGGCAAATTGCCAGCGCAAATGGCCGGATACGTGAAAGGCTGAACAAATTTTTACATTCACCCCAACTGCTAAAATACCTGCAGGACCCAATTATAACGATTAGGAATGAGAGATATGTTATACCTGTAAAGCAGGAGCATCGCTCCGGTGTACCAGGTATAGTTCATGACCAGTCATCTAGTGGTGCAACCTTGTTTGTAGAGCCTATGTCGGTGGTGGAGGCCAATAATGAGGCTAGAGAGTTAACACTAAAGGAAGAGGAGGAGATACAAAGAATTCTAGCTGAGCTTACAGAAAAAACAGCAGAGGTATTGGATTCTATAAGGGACTCATTGGCTATATTGATCAGGCTAGACTTTATTTTTGCCAAGGGTGCCTTCAGTATCGCCATGAGGGGCACATGTCCCAAAATAACTAAAGAGCCATCATTAAAGATAGTAAATGGTAGGCATCCGCTTATTGAAGAAAACGAGGTAGTTCCTGTTTCATTGGAGCTGGGTAAAAACTTTAGCACACTAGTTATTACAGGACCTAATACTGGGGGTAAGACGGTCACCCTCAAGACTGCGGGTTTATTTGTCTTAATGGCCCAGTCTGGTATGCATCTGCCTGCAGACTATGGGTCGGAAATGGGTATATATAACAATGTATTTGCAGACATAGGAGATGAACAAAGCATCGAGCAAAGCCTGAGCACATTTTCATCCCATATGACAAATATCGTACGTATTCTTGCCAAGGCAGAGGCGGAAGATTTATTGCTTTTCGATGAGCTAGGGGCAGGCACCGACCCTACCGAGGGGGCAGCATTGGCAATGTCTATATTGGATTATCTGAAGGGGCGGGGAATAAAGTCAATGGCTACTACCCATTATAGTGAGCTCAAGGTATACGCCATTTCCAATGAAGATGTGGAGAATGCTTCCATGGAGTTTGATGTAGAGACTCTCAAGCCTACCTTCAGGCTACTTATAGGTGTACCAGGTAAAAGCAACGCCTTTGAGATATCAAAGCGCCTTGGTCTAGCTGATGGGCTTATTAATGGAGCAAAGGAGTATTTGAGCCAGGAGGATATAAGGTTTGAAGATGTATTAAATAATATCGAAACCAACCGGATTGTGGCTGAGGAGGAGAGGGCCAGGGCCAAATCCCATTTAGGAGATATTGAAGAGCTGAAAAAACAACATCGGGATCAACTTGACCAGCTCGAACAAAGAAAGTTTAAGCTAATTGCAGAGTCGAAAGCAGAAGCCAGGCGAATACTACGGGATGCAAAGGAAAATGCCGAACTTATCATAGATGAGATTAGGAAAACTGCAGACAAGCATGATAAAAAAGAAAAAAACAGGACGATAGAGCAGGCGCGCAAATACCTAAAGGATACCATGGACGAACTTGGGACTATAGATGAAAGACCTAGACAAAGGGCAGGTCAGCCCCCAACAAGTCTAGAACTGGGTGAGACTGTTTACATCAGTACCCTGGATCAAAAAGGTCATGTGCTGACTAAGCCTGATTCCTCAGGAAATGTTACTGTTCAAGCAGGTATAATGAAAGTAAATGTTCATATTTCAGACCTGAGGCTTGCTGAAGAAGAAAAACCACCTGTCAGCAAATCAAGTAGAAAGATGAAGCTGAGAACGGCTGCCGTATCATCTGAGTTGGATCTTAGGGGACAAAATGCAGAGGAAGCCATGCTGAATGCAGATATGTATCTGGATCAAGTTTTCTTAGCAGGCCTCAAGGAGGTAACATTGATTCATGGCAAGGGCACAGGGGTACTCAGGAACTCTATCCAGCAAATGCTCAAAAGGCATCCCCATGTAGAATCTTTTAGGCTTGGCAAGTATGGGGAAGGTGAGTCAGGGGTGACCCTTATAAATTTAAGATAGTAGCTTCATTCGGGATGAAATATATAATAA
>DASRNC010000099.1:0-2890 GCA_035647595.1 Bacillota bacterium
GGTTAAGACGAATGTAACCCATACCATAATGGAAGTCTCCTCCTCCGCTTTAGAGTTAAATAGGGTAGGCAGCGTTGACTTTGACGTGGTTGTACTAAACAATATCAGCCGGGAGCATATAGACCTGCATGGCTCATTTGAGGACTATTACAATAAAAAATCCAACCTTATCCGCAAGGCTAAGGCTTCATCCTGGGCCATCTTAAATCTTGATGACCCCCTCTCCGCAAGGTTGATCGACCAAACCAAGGCTCAAGTATTAACCTATGGAGTAAATGATGATAGCGGGCATTTGAGCTTGACAAGGCTTGATTTGTCTACAGGACGCGCTAAATTTACAGTTGAAATTAGAAAGCCCTTTACAGTCGGTGGTATAGACTACACTGAAACTGTATTTGATATAAGTCTGTCCATCCCGGGCTATCATTCTGTCTACAATTCCATGGCAGCTATAGCAATCGGGCTTGTATGCGGTATACCAATCCCTACCATTGTCACAGGACTTGGGTCCTTTGTTGGTGTGGAACGCCGGTTTCAATTTATATACGAGGATGAATTCAAAATAATAGATGACCATTTTGCCAATGTTGGCAACATAAACGTAACCCTGGAAACCCTGAATTTCATGGAGTACAATAAATTGAACCTAGTCTATGCTATTCGTGGTGGTCGCGGTGCTATCACAAACATGGAAAATGCAGAAACGATAGCTAAATGGGCACCAAAGCTGGGACTAGACGAAATAACAGCCAGCTTGAGCAAGTCCCATGTGGCACAAAAGGACAAGGTAACAAAAGAAGAGTTAGATGTGTTTTTAAAGGTTATGAAGCAGGCAGATATCAAGGTAAAGCTCTTTGAAGAGCTTCCAGATGCAATTTATCATTCACTAGATAGGGTCGAACCTGGAGATATTTTGATGCTGGCGGGCTGCCAGGGCATGGACTTTGGTGCCCAAATTGCCCTGCAGATGTTTTGGGAGACAAGGTCTCATCTTGACAGGGACAAGCTCTTTGAACCCCTTAGAGATAGGGTTGCTGGAATAACAGAACCAAGAGATCCAGCATACCATGGGAGGTAATACATTTTGAATGATAAAACAATTGGCATTATAGGAGGCATGGGTCCAGAGGCTACTGCCACCCTATTTAAAAAGCTCATAAGGGCAACAAAGGCCACCAGGGATCAAGACCACTTTCGAATAGTTATTGATAGTAACCCAAAGATTCCAGATAGGACTGCTGCCATCCTTGGCAATGGCAAGTCCCCTGTTAATGCCATAGTCAAAGCTGGGAGAAACCTCGAGAAAATGGATGCAGATATAGCTCTAATCCCCTGCAACACCTCACACTATTTTTTTGATGAAATACAAGAGCAACTGACCATTCCCCTTGTTAATATGATGGCAGATCTTGCAAATTTCTTGGATAGTGATTGTCCGGGAATAGAAAAATTCGGTCTACTAGCCACAACAGGTACAGTAAAAACTGGCCTTTATGCTAAATACTTGGCAGGAAAAGAGCTAGTCTATCCCAATGGCTCCATTCAGGAAAACAAGGTCATGGAGGCCATCTATGGTAATATGGGCATAAAGTCAGGTCACACAGGTGATGGGCCAAGAATGCTTTTAAAGCAAGCAGCCAATGGCCTAATCACAGCAGGTGCCGAGGTAATAATATCAGGATGCACGGAAATTGGACTTGCCCTAAAGCCAGAGCATATATCAGTGCCATTACTAGACCCAATGGATATATCCGTACAAGCTGTCATTAGCAGACTAACAAAAAAACCTTAAGCACACATCACATACTTGCCTATCTAAAAGGCTATATATTCACAAAAGAGATGGGGAAATATTCTTTGACAAGTTAAGTAACTGATCAGTTCCTAGGCAAAAGCAGCATAAGGCCTGAGGGTAACTACTACTCTTGTATACGACAGTGACTATATACCCTATACCATGTCGGAACAACCCTTTGCATATTGTCATACCATCTAAGGACTTCTCCTGCCTGGTTGAGCATGGTCTTTACTTCCTCTTCACCAAATTCGATAGCCCAGGGCAGTGAGCCTAGCAAATTACTATAGTGGCCTTTCTGATGGAATCAGGCGTCAAATTCCTGGTAGGAGACCTATTGGAGGCTGCGGCTAGAGGGAGCTTGGCTTATGCAGTAGTAGAGGTCACGCTGTCTTTATGGCCCGTTTTTTTAACCAGAATGGGATTGCCTCCTGTGCTGTAGTCAGCGGGTACCCAGTTGCTAACGCCATAGGCAATGATGATACTTCTTCATATGTACTGGAACGGAAAAAGGCAGTAAAAATGCTAAAGGACTGTGAGCTAAAGGTCATCTTTTCAGTGGACATCTTTAATGAAGGGGTGGATATTCAGGAGCTGGACATGGTCATGTTTTTAAGGCCTACCGAGTCATCTACGGTCTTTTTACAGCAGCTGGGCAGAGGGCTTAGGAAAAAGCAGGGCAAAACTTATGTCAATGTCCTAGACTTTATCGGTAGCTATAAAAAAGCCAACCTAATACCCTTTTTTCTGGCTGGGGATATAAAAGTGACTGTAGGATCTCCAGGGTCATCTGGAGTCCGTCTGCCCAAGGAAGAGGATTATCCGGATGGCTGCTATATAGATCTTGGTTTTCACCTGGTTGACCTCTTTAAGAAAATGGTTGCAGAACAAAAGAGCCTGTTTGATAAAATAGTAGATGAATACATGTGGATAAAGGTAGACTACAAGGATAGGCCCCTAATGGGGATTGCTGACAGTGATGATAATAAAATAAGTGAAATGACGGGCTTTGAGCGGTAGAAAACCGAGTAACGAACAAGATGTGTTCATTACTCGGTTAAATTATTCACCAAAATAATATTGACCTACTCTTTC
>DASRNC010000100.1:0-3886 GCA_035647595.1 Bacillota bacterium
ATACTTAAATTAGCTGGTATATACTTATTTAAAACATTTTATAAATAGGAGGAGATCATAAGTGAAAAGAGGACTATCATATCTAACCATTTTAGTGTTGTTGCTTGCTTTAATAATTCCAGCAAGTGCGAATGAACTCAACCCTGCTTTGGAATTGGATGGGGATTTTGAACTCAACACAATAACAGTATTAAATGACTTTACACAAGCACCTGATGGCACAGGAGATTGGAATCCTTGGGATGCAAAAGATGGGACAGAATCCTCCCATGTAGACGGCAAGTTCAAAGTTGACTTTGTGGACCAGCCTGATGAAAACCCGACTGCAGCCTTAGCTGACGTTCAAGGAACAGGTGATTATCTTGCAATTGGATTTCATATCAGTACTACTGACGATGTTACAATCCAACCTGTGATAGATGCAGGTGGTACTTATCATGAAGGTATTGTAGATGCACCGGTTTATCTTGTAGCAGATGATGATAATATTACTAAGATTAATATAACAGATGAACAAAGAACAATGATACCAGCATCATTTGAAGGGGCAGTCATATATCCTATATCATCTTTAGCTGATGCAGATTTGTCTGATACTGATTTTGGTTTTAACCTTAAATTTGTCAATCCATCGGCTATGACTGTAGTATTAGATGATTTGGCCCTGTATGGATATGAAGAGCCTGAAGAAGTAGAACCAACAGAAGAACCTACTGCAAAACCAACTGAAGAGCCTACACAGGAACCAACTGAAGAGCCGAGCCCAACTCCATTCGCAGTACCCTTTAGCAAGCCTATTGTCATAGAAAACTTTACAAACTATGCTGCGAAATTGACGAGTGACTTTTCAACTGGTTTTGGTGCCTGGGGCGGAGACTTTACAGGCGATTTTGCTAGCAGGTTTTCAATTGTTGACGGTATGCTAAGAGTTTCATATATAAGCGGAAACGATGAGACCTTTACCGTTGACGTGGCATCACCCTCCAAGGGCCACCAAGCATTATCCCTATATGTAGATGGAAGCGGATTAAGCGAGGAATTTGAATTACGTATTATTTTAGCTACCGAAACCGGATATTTACAACCATCAGCAGGTACACTCTGCTATTTAGAACCTGTATCCGGAGAGGTATCCGAGCTTGTTATTGACGATGAAGAGGGTAATGTACTATTACCTGCAGGCTATAAAGGAAGAATCGTTATTCCATTTGCTTCCCTTACAAATGGCAGCATAACTATGGATGATATATTTGCTCTTTCAGGCGCTGTAGGATTCCAGGTTAAGGTTAAAACACCGCTAGCCGAAGGAACAGTTATCCTGTATGATGATTTTGCTTACCACAAGGAAGCAGGCGTAGATGCAGGTACAAACCCAAAGACTGGTGATACAAGCGCGATTTACTTTATTCTAGCTCTTGTAGCTATATCTGGATTAATTACTTTTACAGCAGTTAAGAGAAAGACAGCAAGGCAGTAAAGACAGCCCTGCAGTGTATTAATAAAGTGAGTTAGATAAAAGCAAACAACGACCGTACAGTAAGCATAAAATCAGGCTTGTTGTACGGTTGTTTTTCTTTGCCTATCAGTTGTACAATCTGTTAGCGGAGGGCAAATAGTCCTGTCATCCAGTGGTATGATAATATATAATTAAGGTTAAATAAGGCCAATGGCAGATTTTAGAGGGATAAAGGATGCAAATTAAAAAAAAAGTATATATCGTAGGAGGAGGAGCAGCAGGTATGATGGCTGCAATAAGTGCAGCCAGGCTCGGGGCGCAGGTAACGATACTTGAGAGGAACCCAAGGGTTGGTAAAAAGATACTGGCAACAGGCAACGGACGCTGCAATTACACGAATATCAATGCAGGGATAGATTGTTATGACGGGGAAAACTCAAAGTTTGCCTATAGTGCCCTAGCTACATTTTCTCCTGAGACAACAATTGAGTTTTTTGAAGAGCTAGGTATAAGTCACAAGGTAGAGGATTTAGGTAAGGTATACCCAATGTCAGACCAAGCCTCTAGCATACTGGATGTATTCCTATATGAACTAAAACAGTCAAGTATAAATGTAATAACTGATGCTTATGTAGATAGGCTTGTGGTTGGAAACAGTAGCTTTACTATAAATCTACAGGATGGCCGTAGCTTTCAGGCAGATAGGGTGGTTGTAGCGACGGGCGGCAAGGCCATGCCATCGAGTGGGTCTGACGGAAATGGCTTTCAGCTAGCTAAAAGCTTGGGGCACAATATAATAGATATATTTCCTGCCCTGGTTCAGCTAATGCTGGAGGGGTCGTTTTTCAACCAGATTAATGGTGTAAAATTAGTAGGTGGAGCGCAGATTATACACAATGAAAAAACTGTAGCCTCTGACCGTGGAGATATCTTGTTCGCCAATTACGGCGTATCTGGTCCGCCAGTCCTGCAAATTAGTAGGAGGGCAGGCCAGCTCCTAAATGAGGGCAAGGAGCCAGTGCTCAAGCTTTCCATAATAGATACCATGGACAGGGACGAGCTAGAAAATCTTTTAGCTAGGCGGTTTGGTATGTCACCTAATAAAACGGCATTGTTTAGCCTAGTGGGCCTTATAAACAAAAGGCTTATCCCAGTAGTACTCAGGCAGGCTGGCATTAAAAACCTAAACGCTCCTGCATCCAGTCTGTCAAAGCTGGAGAGGGCTAGGATCGCTGATATACTAACGGATTGGCGGTTTAAGGTGACGGGTACAAGGGGTTGGCCAAGTGCCCAGGTGACTGCAGGCGGGGTTAATACCCGGGAAATAAATCAATCAACAATGGAGTCAAGGCTGGTAGAAGGGCTATACTTTGCAGGTGAGATTATCGATATTGATGGCCTATGCGGGGGCTTTAACCTACAATGGGCCTGGTCATCAGCCTATGTGGCAGGCTTAAATGCAGCCCTATAAATATAAATTCTGTGAATACATCCCCTTAGATATGACTCTTTGCTATAAGTAGATGTGATTACTAGGACCTATTGACTGGAGGATTTTATGATTAGACTTACAAATATAAAGGTGCCAGTTAAGGATATATCCTCCTTGGATGACGAACAAAGTTTTTTATTAAGAGCTGTTACATCCAAGCTAAGGCTAGAGGCAAAGGATATAAGTGACCTTAGGATACATAAAAAATCGATTGATGCCAGGAAGAAAGACAATATTCTATTTGTGTATACTGTGGATATCTCAGCTAAAAACAAGTCTGCCCTACTCAAAAAAAAGGGAGTAAACATGACGCCTGATATGGCCTATAGGGGTGTAGGCAGTGGTGAAGAAAAGCTAGAGCACCGGCCCCTTATAGTCGGACTAGGCCCTGCCGGCCTCTTTGCGGCCCTTATCCTAGCCCGCAGGGGCTACCGTCCAATTGTTTTAGAGCGTGGGGAGGATGTGGATAAAAGGGCTAAAAGCATAGGTGACTTTTGGTCAGGAGGGGCCCTTAATGTGGAGAGTAATGTGCAGTTTGGTGAGGGCGGGGCAGGTACCTTTTCAGACGGCAAGCTGACCACCCTTATAAATGACAAAAGGTGCCGCTTAATCCTTGAGGAATTCATTAAAGCAGGCGGGCCCAAGGTAATACTTTATTCTAGCAAGCCCCACCTAGGAACAGACCATTTAAAAAAAGTAGTTAAAAACATAAGACAAGAGATAATCGCCCAGGGTGGGGAGGTCTGTTTTTCAACCCAGGTGACAGATTTTTTTATAGAGGATGGTAAAGTAAAGGCAGTTGAGATAAATGGCCATGAAAGGCTTGAATGCGATATGGCTGTTCTTGCTATAGGCCACAGTGCTCGTGATACCTTTCAGATGCTATACAGGCGAGATATACCTATGAAGCAAAAGCCCTTTTCTATAGGGCTGAGGAT
>DASRNC010000101.1:0-3555 GCA_035647595.1 Bacillota bacterium
GTGCGGGACGGGTCTAATAGGGGAATATTGTTATGAATGCGGCCAAAGACGCAGTTTGATGAAAATGCGAAGTAAAAAGGGAGATGGAAATGAACGAATTAAATTTAAGAGATATAGCCATTGAGTTATTAATAATTGACCGTAATTTTTATTTTTACCTGAAAGAGCCAAGCAAAAACCGTGTCAGCGATTTTGAACTATGGACATTTGAACAGGTGTGGGGAAATACATCTGGAGGTTTTGAAGGTATAGGTGGCAGTGCTATGACGAGCCAGAGGACATATGTGTTTGTACCTACGACTGTAACAGAAAGCGAAGAGTGTCTAATATTTTTTGGAGGGAAGTTTGCTTATCATGCACCGTACAATGAAACGTTGAGAAAAGACGTTATTAATCACAATATGGCAGGTATAAGTCAGAAAGCAAAATATCGGAAGTGACACAGTTTGATGAAAATGCGAAGTAGGAGAGGTTGAAATGAATGGTAAAGATTTAATACTATTACCTAAATGCCCCCATCCCGAACACGGAGAGATGATTGCTAGGAAATTGCTAGGGCAGACACAAGAACAGAGATATTGCGGGGCTTGGTATGACTGTAAAGAGCCTGGATGTAGTAACTCGGCATTAATACCATCTAAAGAAATTAGAGATTTATATAGATTAGATTAAGTCGCATTCCAAGTATAAAGCGACATAGGGGGCAAGTCGTGAAATCAATTGTACATAATATCAAACTACAATTCAACGCAGAGAAGGAGTATACCATGAGTTACTTCAATCCTATATCAAAAATTACTAAAACTGAATTTGTAGACTTTGTTGTTCCTGAAAGATTGCGGTCAGCACGGAAATACAGGGGCTTAAGTCAAGAACAGACGTCAATCCAGTTAGGCATATCACAGCAATTATTAGGGTTGTACGAAAATGGACATAAGGAGATTCCAAAAGAACTTGTTATGTCACTTGAATACGTGTATAGCTTCCCACAAAAGTATTTTTATAAGGTTGTATGGGAAAGAGTGTAGCTAAAAATTAGGGGGCAAGTCATGAAATCACTTGTAACAAATATACGATTACAATTCAACGAACATCACCAACCCGAGCTTGTGCTTGCCCTTTCCCTCCCTCCACAGCAAGCGCAGGAGGGTGTTAGCAAGCTGAAAGAGGTATTAGCTAAGGGGAAGAAGCTAGAAGCCACAATCGACAAGCAGAAACGCAAACGGTCACTTGACATGAACTCATACGCATGGGTGTTATGTCAGAAATTAGCCGAGGTTATAGGCAGTACAAAAGAATTAGTGTATCAACGATTTATTAAGGATGTGGGGCAATTTGAGATAGTGCCAATACGAGATGACGCAGTCGAAAGATGGATAAGAAACTGGAACGCTAAAGGGTTGGGATGGGTATCAGAAACTCTTGGAGATAGCAAGTTGGAGGGATATACAAATGTCATATCTTATTACGGGTCAAGCGTATATGACAGCAGGGAAATGAGCGTTTTGATTAATGAAATTGTACAAGAATGCAAGGAGTTGAGAATAGAAACAAAACCCGAAGAAGAAATTAATTCACTTATAGAAAGTTGGGGGGAAAAGGGGTGAAAGGATGGCAAGCCCGCAAGTCGAAAACGGATTTACAAGAATAGCAAACGAATTACTTGATAAGCTCGCTGAAACGAAAGTAAACGGTACCCAATTTAGAATATTAATGGTGGTTTTTAGATATACATATGGCTTTCAGCGAAAAGAACACGAACTATCAGAAACATTCATAGCGAACGCAACAAGCATCCATAAGCAACAAGTAAAAAGAGAACTAAAGGCTTTAATCGACAGAAGGATTATAAATGTAATCAAACAAGCGACATTCACCGAGCCAAGGACAATATCATTCAATAAAAATTATAAACAATGGAAAGGTATGCAGGTATCTAAAACGATACCAGGTAACCAAACAGATACGATTACAGGTAGCGGATTAGATACCTCTACAGGTAGCGGATTAGATACCCAAAAAAGAAAGTCTTTAAAGAAAGTATCTAAAGAAATATATATACCTAAAAAATCTGAAAAGGAACTAAGGAAAGAAATATTCGACCACTACCTTTCCCTTAAACTCATAAAGCATAACAAATATACCCCTGCTATGGATATGGCTATAAAGACAGCTATGAAAAATAACGGGTACACAATCGAGGACTGCAAGACTTTATTGGACAGGCATAAAAAAGCGGTAGAGGCAACCAAGGGTAGTGAGTATTCAATCCGAGCCAGGCCGCTACATGAATTCTTTGGGCAGAAAGCGTACCAAGCTAAACATTTAATTTGCGCGGATTACGAGAAGGGCGGTAAGTATTATGACCTTCAAAGACCTAGACGAAAGCAAGGACCTAAGAAACAAATGGACTTTACCAAATTCCCTCAGCATAAATACACGGAGGACGAGCTAGACAACTTATTTGAAAAAATAGAAGTGGAGGAGATGGATTATGGCTAAAAAATGTCCAGACTGCGGAAGATCATTTACACCAAAGCGTACCAATAAAATATATTGCTACGACCAAGAGTGCTTTAAGGCCCGGCATAGAAGGCAGAATGGAGTAAAAGCCAAGGCCGAGCCAGACAGGAAGTGCATCATCTGCAATAAAGAGTATACTCCCAAAAGCACTATACAAAAGACCTGCGGAGACAAATGGTGTAAGGCAGAAAATAGGCGTATACGGTCAAGGGACTACAATCGGAAGAAAAGAAGGGAAAAAGGGGCATCAGAGATATCACCACTAAAAATAAGGCCCTATACATATGACGACACTATGTGCATTGTGATAAGCCTGATAGAGGGGCAGAAGCCTAAAGAGATGGCCAAAGTGTACAATCGGGATATTTTAGATCTAAGAAGATACATAGCAAAAATAAGGCGAGATGGCACTTTTGCCAAGCACGAAAGGGCACTAAAGATATATCGAGAGCACAATATGCCCACGACAGAGATGAACGTAGAGAGCAGGACAGGGATACTAATCTAAAAAAGGAGAGAAAAAGATGCTAAATAAAGCGATACTGATAGGTAGACTTACAAAAGACCCAGACCCAAGATTAACCCAAAGCGGTACCAGCGTGACCACCTTCACCCTAGCGGTAGAGAGAAATTTCAAAAATCAACAAGGGGAAAAAGAAGCAGACTTTATCCCAATAGTAACTTGGCGAGGACTAGCAGACACTTGTGCAAAGTATCTAGCCAAGGGGCGGTTGACAGCAGTATCAGGGCGTATGCAGGTGAGGACATACGAGGGAAGAGACGGGCAAAAGCGGTATGTTACCGAGGTAGTGGCAGACGAGGTACAGTTTTTGGAGTGGGCCGAGAAGAAAGAGTCAGGACCCAGTTTTACACCAGTGGAAATAGAGGATGACGGAGAGCTACCATTTTAAAATTATAGGAGGGTGAGAAGTGAAAAGGATAATTTGCTTTCTATTAGGGCATAAACCCGTAACAGGTCAAGAAAAAGATATGTTTGGTTTTGAATACGTATGGCAAAAAGCACACTGTAGT
>DASRNC010000102.1:0-3313 GCA_035647595.1 Bacillota bacterium
CTTCTAATCCCTTATATAAGGAAGGAATTTTTAATTTGTTTTTCACTGTAGCTTTGTTATATCAATTAACTCGGTTCTCTGCTCATTATAATCGCAAGCAAGTATATCGGCAATAGCATTGGCCGTATCCAATGATGTCAGGCAGGGTATAGATAATTGAATTGCCCTACGGTGAAGGGCTATATAATCCGCCACGGTTGAATCTAAGGCCGCACCTGTATATATAATATAGTCAATTTTATTACTTTCAAGTAGCTTGAAGGCATTGTCACTTTCCTTTATACCCTTTATATTGGTCGCCTTTATACCTATTCCATTTATAGCCGCTGCAGTGTCCTTTGTCGCATAAATTTTGATACCTAGGCGGTCTAATTTTCTAGCTAAGGGTTTTACCTCCTCTAGGTCATTTACATCTACACTGATAAGGGCTCCTACATCCTCCTTATGTAGTGGGGAGTTCATTTGGATGCCCGCTGCGGTAAGGCCTTTGAATAGGGCTTCTTCTATTGTTTTCCCTATGCCAAGCACTTCTCCTGTGGATTTCATCTCTGGCCCTAGATAAAAATTAACATCAATAAGCTTTTCAAAGGAAAATACGGGTACCTTTACTGCATAGTAGGGAATAGTCCTGTACAGACCTGTTCCATATCCTAGGGATTTAAGTTCCTTTCCTAACATCACCATAGAAGCCAGCTTTACCATAGGGACCCCTGTCACCTTGCTGATATAGGGTACGGTCCTAGAGGCCCTAGGATTTACCTCGATAACATAAAGCTCCTTATCAAAAATCAGGTATTGTATGTTGACAAGCCCCTTTGTACCAAGGGCAAGGGCTAGTTTCCTTGAGTATTCTACCACTTTCCTTGTCATATGCTCGTCAATATTAAAGGGTGGATAAACCGCTATGGAGTCCCCACTGTGGACCCCTGCCCGCTCAATATGCTCCATGATACCAGGTATGAGTACATCCTCGCCATCGGATATAACATCCACCTCAAGCTCAGGCCCCATCATATATTTGTCTACTAAGACGGGACTATCTATACCATCAGCCATAATCCGCTTCATGTAGGTCAAGGTCTCGTCGTCGTTATTTACAATCTTCATGTTTTGTCCGCCTATCACATAGGAAGGGCGAAGCAAGACTGGATAGCCTAATTTGTTTGCAGCCTCTATTGCTTCATCCTCTTTCATAACTCCAAAACCTGGTGGTCTTTTTATAGACAGCTTCTCTAGCAGACCATCAAACCGTTTACGGTCCTCAGCTATATCGATACCCTCTGCTGAGGTGCCCAAAATGGGTACACCGGCATTATCAAGATATTTGGTTAGCTTTATTGCTGTCTGACCACCAAAGGCGACTACAACACCAATCGGCTCTTCTACCCTTATAATATTCATTACGTCCTCGGGGCAAAGGGGCTCAAAATATAGCCGGTCAGCAGTATCATAGTCTGTGGAAACGGTTTCAGGATTATTGTTTACTATGACAGCATCATAGCCCGCCTCTTTTAGGGCCCATACGCAATGCACAGAAGAGTAGTCAAATTCTATTCCTTGACCGATTCGTATAGGACCAGAGCCTAGCACAATTACTACTGGTTTACCTGATCTTTTAAAACTTCTTGCCTCACAATGACTGTCATATGTGGAATAAAAGTAGTTCGTTTCTGCATGGTGGTTTGCTGGGCGGGTATCAACCATCTTGTATACACAATCAATGCCTAGAACAGACCCTACTTTTGAAAGTTTTATAAGAGCTTCATCTGTGTAGCCATACCCTTTACCATTTTTATAGTCATCATCATTAATACCCTTATCCGCAATCTTTAGCTCGTAGTTGGCTAGATTCTTAAGCTTGTTTAGGAAGTATTTATCTATGCGGGTTATCCTGTATATCTCATCTATTGAAATGCCCTTTTTTATTGCCTCAAACACAGTAAATAGCCTTTTGTCGTCAGTAGTCTTTAGCCGCTCAAGAATAGGTTTATCTGTGTCCACCACTAAATTAAGGGTGTCGGCATTGATCTCCGCTCCCCGAACAGCCTTCATAAGAGCCATCTCAAAGCTTGGTCCAATAGCCATAACTTCACCTGTGGCCTTCATCTGAGTGCCTATATCTCGCTTTGCTCCAACAAACTTGTCAAAGGACCACTTGGGCAGCTTTACCACAACATAATCAAGTAGGGGCTCATGGTTGGCATATAGTTCTCCTGTAATATCATGTCTGATTTCATCAAGGTTATAGCCTAGGGCAATTTTCGTTGAAATTTCCGCAATTGGATATCCTGCGGCCTTGCTGGCAAGTGCTGAGGAACGAGAGACACGTGGGTTTACCTCAATAACAGCATATTCAAGGCCGTCAGCCTTTAGTGCTAGCTGGCAGTTGCAACCACCAACTATGTCAAGGGCCGAAACAATACGAAGTGAAGCAGTCCGGAGCATTTGATATTGCTCGTTGGATAGGGTCTGGGCTGGAGCTGTCACTATACTGTCACCAGTGTGAATCCCCACAGGATCAAAGTTTTCCATACTGCATACGGCAATGACATTGCCCTTATGGTCCCTCATGGTTTCAAACTCAATTTCCTTCCAGCCAAATATATATTTTTCTATCAAAACCTGTGTGATGGGTGAGGCCTTTAGGCCGGCTTCTACTATCTGGCTAAGGTCTTCAGACGTATGGGCAGTTCCCCCTCCACTCCCACCTAAGGTAAATGCAGGTCGCACTATGACAGGATACCCTATTCCCTCACCAATCTTTAGGGCCTGCCCTATGTCGCTAGCTATACCCGAGGGGATAAGAGGCTCCCCTATCTCAGCCATGGCATCCTTGAAAAGTCGGCGGTCCTCTGCCCTATCAATGGCATCTGCATCGCTACCGAGCAGTCTGACCTTGTGCTTTGCAAGAAAGCCTTCCTTGGATAGCTGCATGGCAATCGTCAATCCAGTCTGCCCACCCAGACTTGCTAAGAGGCTATCGGGCTCTTCCTTTATAATTATTCTTTTAATGGTCTCTACAGTTAAAGGTTCTAGATAGATCTCATCTGCCAAAGCTGCATCGGTCATAATGGTCGCTGGGTTGGAATTAACAAGCACAACGTTGATACCTGCTTTTTTTAGTACGCCACAGGCCTGCGCTCCTGCATAGTCGAATTCGGCAGCCTGCCCAATTACAATAGGCCCAGACCCTATCACCATCACCTTTTTAATGCTTTTATCTAGTGGCATTAGCATCCGCCTCCAAGCTCAACTCCATCAAAGGCTATTCTCTTTTCTAAAACTAGATATACTTTCTTCATATATATAATAC
>DASRNC010000103.1:0-3886 GCA_035647595.1 Bacillota bacterium
CTGCTATTTTGTCCATTTTCCCCTCTGCTTGATAGCAAAGTTCTGCAAATTTAGGCATTAACATGGGGGGCAGATTGTCTATACAAAAAAATCCCATATCCTCTAAGTACCTGATAGCTAATGTCTTGCCTGCTCCAGACAAGCCTGTTATAATAATAAATCTCAAAACTTCACCTCCTTCACTTATTTAAAGCAAGATATTCCTCTGTATTGATAATGAACTCCGGTGGAACCTGGGCTGCTGCTGCTATGTCAATTCCTTTACTAAACTCACCAACATCGTCGGGTCTATGGGCATCACTGTTAATCACTAGGAGACCACCTTCTCTTACTACAATTTTAGCATACTCAGCAGTTAAAAAACCGTGACCCCCATTTATTTCCAAGACTACGTTTCTCTTAGCTGCTACTTTTGCCAGCTCTTTTGTGTCAATGTTTATTTTAGCACCTGGGTGTGTAATTATATCTATAGGATGTTTTTCGATAGCCCTTATCATGGCAAGGGTGTTATTGTATCTGAGTTTTTCATTAGCGGATGGACATGCGAGACTTAAGGCGTTTTTGGTGAAAAAATTCCAGCCATCCTTTAGTGAATCTGGCATAACTGCCCTATGAAAGCCCATCAAGATGATATCAAAATAGTGTAGGTCATCCTCCAGCAAATCGATTTCTCCATCTAGGCTTGTCAGGTTTGATTCTACACCTAATAATATTTCGATATCATCAAAGTCATTATTAAGTTTATCAATCTCTTCCCTCATCTTCTTTATGTTTTTTCTGGTTACTCCAAATCCTATATGGCCAAAGCCATGATCGGTTATAGCTATTCGCTTGAGTCCGCGCTTTCTAGCAGCTTGTACATTTTGCAAAATGGTTCCTTTTCCATGACTATAAGTTGTATGTGTGTGATAATCAGCCACTATATTGTACAAGTAGCATCCTCCTTCGCGTTTCTATAAGAAAAGCGGCCGGATTAAATCCCTGCCCCTATTCTTCACCCACTACCTTTAATTCTGGTTCCAATTCAACACCAAATTTATCATATACCTGCAACTTAGCCCTTTCAATTAATTCAATTACATCCTGTGCAGTAGCATTTCCCATGTTTACTATAAAACCTGAGTGCAGGTCTGATATTTGTGCATTTCCTACGCGCATACCCCTCAAACCAGAATCCTGTATTAATTTACCTGCATAATAACCAACTGGCCTTTTGAATGTGCTACCTGCACTTGGATAGCTAAGTGGCTGTTTCTCCCTGCGTCTTTTAGTGAGATCTTTTATAATCTGTTTGGACTCCTCATAGTTGCCCTTCTTTGCGGTCATATACACTTCAAGCACTATTTTTCCAGTGCCCTGTACAGCACTTGTTCTGTAGCCAAAAGACATATCTGCCTTGCTTAGTGTCTGTAGCTTGCTGTTTTCATCCAATACAATGACTTTGTCTACTATATCCTTCATTTCACCGTCATAGGCACCTGCATTCATAGCAACGGCCCCACCAAGTGTACCTGGTATTCCGCTGGCAAATTCTAGTCCTGTAAGCTCAGCTCTGAGAGCAACATTTGAAAGAGCAGAAAGCAGAATACCTGATTGTGCTCTCATGCTTTCATTGGAAACTTCTATTTTACTGAATTTTTCAGCCAGCTTAATGACTCCACCTCTGATGCCCTTGTCTCTAACAAGTAAATTACTACCGTTCCCCATAATAATATAAGGTATATTATGCTGTGCAAAAACATCTATAACGGCTTGGACCTGATTGATTTCATTTGGCATTACTAGTAAGTCAGCTGGTCCACCTATCCTAAATGAAGTATGTTTTTTCATGCTTTCATTTGTTAGTATTTGATCTTTGAGTAAAATACTCCTAAGCGCCATGAGCGCCTTGTCTAAATTCATATAAGCTCCTATATAATAAGTTTTTATTGTTTTTGAGAAGATTTAATCAAATCATTCCATATCCGGTCAGCAGTTTCCTTGTTTGTACCAAAAGGGCCTGTTGTCATATTAGTCAGTGATTCCTCCAGTATTGACATCTCTTTATCATCATCATATAATCTCAAGGATTCCATTACTGAAAACATACCCAATTCCGTAAGAGCTTTTTGGTGGTTTTCCTCCAATAGGCCTTTTAGAAACATTACACATATGCTCTTAACATCATCAGCCTTCCCATCGAGTATACCCATAGCTGCAACTTGATCCTGATAAGTACCATTTGTATTGTATGGGATAGAATACAAGGTGAAATCCATGCCTTTTCCAGCCCCTTCAAGTTTCCTAAGGTCATAGAGCACTTTGTTTGACCCTAACAATACGCCTGTTCTTTTTTCAGTAGCAAATAGGTTAAATGCTTTTGAATAATCTGTAGTAGCTATATCTGGAGAGCAAATATTCTCACCCTCTAACCAGTTAGCGACAATCTCATAGCCCTTGTTATTTATTTTGCCTTCTTTGGCATAAATAATACTTAATAGCGGTCTTGTATAGGGTGTTATATAGGAGCTAAAGGCGAAATACTCTGTCCCTGCATGGCCTGGTTGCTCTTCTCCATACATATCACGTACCATCATATCAAGCTGGTCGTAGTCAATCAATTCCTCATCCTGCCTCAAGCTTGGCTCTGCCCTATATAAATTGTTTATATACAACCCATATGCACCAATCATCCATGGAATGGCTCTTAGACTGTCTTCAACCATGACACTATTAATTGCTGTTTTATGTAAGCCGTCAAGTTCTGCATTGCTAAAATAAGTCGATAGGTCTAGTAGCAATTCCGCCGGAACAGTCTGATCATATGTAGCCAAGGTAACCATATCAGGCAAAATATCCTGTTCCTTACCAGCATAGAAATACAATGACAGCCTCTCAGAACTCATTACTTTCAAATCAATAAATACTCCTGGATACTGCTTTTCAAAAACTCGTATATAGTTGTTCATCCAGGTAACCTGGCTACCCCCTGCCGTATCAAGATATGGCACATACCAAAGGGATATTACCCCTGTCCATTCAGGCTTGTTATCAGAGCTTGGGCCAACTATCTTGTTATCTTTAATCATGTCAGGTAAATACAAGGGTGCAGTTATTAAAAAAACTATTGACATACTTATAACAATAAAAGTGATAGGTTTTAGGTTTAATCCCCTCATGGTCATCCTCCTGGTATATGCTTTTATACCAATTATATTGGATGCCATGGATAAGTATGACGAACCTGTGGAACCTTCGCAGGACCAATGTACTAATATCGTTTAGCTTATGTTGTGTTTTTTTCTATTAAAGCCTTTAGGCGGCTGTCTAGTTCCTTTGCAGCATGGTATCCCATTTGCTTAAGTCTCCAATTTCTGGCCGCCACCTCAACGATAATGGCAAGATTCCTACCTGGTCTCACAGGTAGCTCAACTTTTTTGAGCTCTACGCCAAGAACTTCAGTATATTCTTCAACCAACCCCAGCCGGTCATATTCTTTATTGCTATCCCAAAACTCCATATGGATTACCATATCAATGGCCTTTGCATTAATAACAGCCCCGACTCCGTACATGGATTTTATATCTATAATCCCTATACCTCTCACTTCCATAAAGTGTCTTATTAGTTCTGGCGAGTCACCTATCAACCTTTGCTCTGCCACTTTTTTGATTTCTACAGCGTCATCTGCGACCAACCTATGTCCCCTTTTGATGAGCTCAAGGGCAGTCTCACTCTTCCCAATACCGCTCTCGCCCGTTAAGAGTATACCGACACCATATACATCAAGCAGTACCCCGTGTCTAGTTATGCGGGGCGCCAGTTCGGAATCTACATAATTAACAAGCTCATTCATAATTATAGTTGTTACTTTATTTGACCTAAGCAGTGGGCACTTGTGTTTTAC
>DASRNC010000104.1:0-3930 GCA_035647595.1 Bacillota bacterium
GGATATATGTTCTCAACGGCTATGACTCCACAGGCTGCAGGCTCGCTGTGTAAAAGCCTTGAGCTTATAGTAGACGAGCCTGAAAGAAGGGAAAGACTTTGGGAAAATATTAGATACTTTCGGAAAAACCTAAAAACTCTAGGATTTGATATGGGCAAGTCTCAGACTGCCATATTCCCTCTGATTATAGCTGATGATTTTAAGGTTAAAGAATTATGTCGTAGGCTGGATGAACAAAATATTTATGTAAACCCAGTATTTTACCCTGCAGTATCAAAAAAACTTGCTAGAGTTCGCTTAAGCTTGATGTGTGGGCACACAAGGGAGCATTTGGATGTAGTATTGAATGCACTAGAGGATCTAGGCAGAGAGTATTCAATTATAAAGCCCCGTTAGCTTGAATTTACCAGGATTTTAGTGTAAACTAATTACTGCATACTTTATAAAGCAAGGAGTCTAGGGATATGAAATTTGTTTACGCAGTACTAACTGTTTTGGAAAATAAACCGATCATGCAGACACTAGTCAGCAATGAACAACTAACTGGTAGGGAGATTCTTAATAGGTTGATCCTAACAGAAGAAGAAAGAGCTAAGTATAGGTCATGGAAGGACGAAACCAAGATCCTTAAGGATTTAAACGACAAACAATCTATTATTGTGGAGATCCAAGAAATCGAAGTATAAGAGCTTTTAAGGGCCATCGGACAAAAACCGACGGCTTTTTTTATTTTATATTGAGTTTATGACAAAAGCAGACATTATTCATTGAAGGAGATTACAGTTGAATCAAGAATACTAGTTTTGACCGAAGAATGTGAGGAGGTATTAGCTTGCAGATTTTCAGCAAGAGAAACAAAGATATACTTATTATAACCCTTGAGGGTGAGCTGGACCATCACCATGCTAAGGGAGTTAGGCAGGCCTTGGACAGGATGCTTGAGGATACATCTATCAGGTATTTAGTATTGGATTTGAGTGGGCTATGCTTTATGGATAGCTCTGGTATAGGTGTATTTATCGGAAGATATAAGGTAATTAAAAAGAGAGATGGCCAGACCTGTATAGCGGGAGTCAATTCACAGCTAGATAAGATTTTGGAGGTATCCGGTTTGTATAATATATTAAAAGCTTATGACAATGTAGAGGAAGCCATAAATGGTATTCGGGGGGTAGCATGATGGATAAGAGAAATGAAATGAGGTTGCAGTTTTTAAGCAAGTCGCAAAACGAGTCCTTTGCCAGAGCTGCAGTGGCAGCCTTCGCAGCTCAGTTGGACCCCACCTTGGAGGAGATAGCAGATATCAAGACAGCAGTTTCAGAAGCAGTTACAAATGCTATAATACATGGCTATGAGAGGGCAGATCAATTTGTTGAAATTATAACAAGGGTCTATAATTATTCAGTTGTAATAGAGGTAATTGACCAAGGAAAAGGGATTGATGATGTAGAGCTAGCCAGGCAACCTCTATATACTTCAAAGCCGGAGCTTGAGAGATCGGGCATGGGTTTTACAGTGATGGAGACATTTATGGATAGCATAGAAGTGGCAACAGGACCAGGCCAGGGTACAAAAATCAAAATGACAAAACATATAAAGAACAATGAGGGAGAAATGGGGAAAAGCTAATGAGTGTCATGCCTGGCTTTCAAGAGGATAGACAGCTTCTTTCTCATGAAGAAACCTTAAGCCTTTTGGATAAAGCCCAAAATGGTGATATAGATGCAAAGGAAAGACTCGTAACCAAGAACATAGCACTAGTTAAGAGCCTAGTAAAGAAGTTTCTAAATAGAGGGTATGAGTATGAAGACTTATTCCAGCTGGGTTCAATAGGGCTCATCAAGGCTATCCACAATTACGATGCAAGCTACAATGTACGCTTTTCCACCTACGCTGTTCCAATGATAGTAGGTGAGATCAAGCGGTTTCTACGGGATGATGGAATGATAAAGGTGAGTCGTTCACTAAAGGAGCTAGTAACCAAGGCTGCAGCAACAAAGGAGTTTCTCAAGTCTGAGTTGAGTCGGGAGCCGACCATCAAAGAGATTGCTGAACAAATAAACGCTAGTCCTGATGATATAATCTACGCCATGGAGGCAGTGAGGACTCCGTCATCAATTTACGATGTAATATATGAGGATGATGATAATCCAATCCTATTAGTTGACAAGTTGTCCAAAGATAATATACAGGTTGATGAGGCTATGGACAGACTGACATTAAAGGATTTGTTGTCTAGACTTGAAAAAAGGGAACGTACTATCATAATCATGAGATATTTCCAGGATAAGACTCAAAGTGAAATAGCAAAGGTGCTGGATATTTCACAGGTGCAGGTATCCAGGATCGAAAAAAAGGTATTGACTAAAATGAAGGATATGATGTAGCAGTAGATAAAAGGCCTATTATATCAAATAGGCCTTTTTTTATTGCATCGTTTATTGAGTGTATCCCAAACTAAATTTTAGCATATTTTGCAAGCTTGTGCACATACTAAGTCAGAAGGTAGGTTGCAATAAACTAAAGAAAACAATAGTTAAAGGAAGATGCACATTGAAATCATGGAAAAGGATACTAAAGCTTGTTATAGGATTGGTGATTACCCTAGCTATAGGAGGAGCCTTGATTTTTGCCGTTATAAGCTACCAGGCAAACATGAGCAAATCCTATCCGGGAGCAAAATATATAGATATCATACATAAGGACATTTAAACTGGGCTTATATTACTAGGGATGCTAGATGGACCATGTAAATATAGGAGGAAGCACAAGGTGCCCAATAATAAGGTATACTTTCAATTTAAGAGCAATTTAAACAAACTCCCCGATGAGCCTGTTTATATGAGTGATATAATTACTACTTCAGGCCAGGAGAGTATTACAAATACAATCAACAAGCTGCCTATATTTCCAAATGGTATAAACAATGCAGTGAGGGTATCAGCCATTGATATAGTGTATTTAATAGACAAAGAGCTTAAAAACAGTGATATCTCTGTATATCCTATCGGTGTCTCGGAGCTTTTACTGGAACCCAAGCAGCAGCATAGGACTAATAGGTTTTTAGGACACATAAAGCTCTTGTTTGCCCTATTGCTTTTGTTTTTCGGTAGCGGTTTGGCTATTATGTATTTCCATTCTGACGTAGATATGAAGGGTACCCATAGTCAGCTTTATTATCTTTTAAGTGGAGAGCGTAGAGAAAACCCGATAGTGTTTAGTATACCCTATTCCATTGGTGTAGGCGTAGGCATTGCAGTGTACTTTAAGATATATGGTAGAAAAAATAAAAAAAATGATCCGGGACCCTTGGAGTTGGAATTTCACCAGAACAAAAAAGAGCTGCAAGACTATTTGAAAAGTCTGGAGGACTAATTAATTGATAAAACCATTAATCCTGGTAATGGGACTTGCAGGCGGATTAACAGTAGGGGCCAGTGTTGCAGCATTTTATACAGTTCTTGGCGTTATTAGTAGCATTACAGGCTTGGCTAATGAGAAAATCAGTTTATTCTGGGTCAAGATGTGCTTAACTTTAGGAGCATTGTCCTCTTGTATCATATACTTTTTTGACATAAATATATCAGGTTTAAGGTTGATTTCAATACCTCTTGGCCTGATATGTGGCATATTTGTAGGAGTGGTTGCTGCTGCACTGACAGAAACCCTAGATATTTTGACAATTGCCTCAGATACCTTAAATCTAGGAAAGTATGTATACACGATGGTTTGGATAATTATCCTAGGCAAGGTCATCGGATCCGCTATATACTTCATAAACTATTAAAGAAAGGACTAGGATTAGGCTTGAAAAAGAGGATCCATAGACGATTTGATAGTCAGGGTGGTATGAGTAAAGAAGGCTCAACAAGTGAATAAGATTTCGGAAAAACAAATATTAATATTATAAAAATGAGGGAGGAAACAGAG
>DASRNC010000105.1:0-3704 GCA_035647595.1 Bacillota bacterium
GTGTAATAATGTGTCAATAATTATTCTTAGATAAGGAAAATAATACTTGGGAGATGTATGTAAGTGGCCTCTGAACCTAGAAATAAGCGTAGTACAAAGGTTAGAAATAAAATAATATCCATATCATTAATAGCACTATTATTAATTACATCTATACTAATGTTTACTTGGTATTTATCAAACAGGAATAGGATAAATAAGGGTATTTACATTGATGATGTGGATATGAGCAGATTGAGCATTGCACAAGCAAAGGATATAGTAGTGGATCGTAGCCATGAAGTTAAAAGGGACTTCTCCATGACTATCCTATGCAAGGGTGAAGAATGGACTTATAGTCATGGTGATATAGGTCTTGATTTAGATGTAGAAGGAGCAATATCAAAGGCCCATGCTGAAGGTAGACAAGGAAATATTTTTACACAATTGGCACAGTCAGTTGGTATAAAGAATAAGGGCAAAAGAAATATAGATACAAGACTTATATATGATGGTGACGCGCTAAGGAAGCAGCTTAATAAAATAAAGAAAACAGTAGACAAAAAGCCAGTAGACGCAAAAATTGATTTTCTACCAGAAGAAGATGAAAAATTCATCATCTCAAGTGGTTCTTCAGGTAGATTATTCGATGTAGAGGATGTAATTAGTTTAATAGATAAAGAGCTTGAAAACAATAAGCTTTCAATCAAGATAAACTATGAACCTGAGGTCATACAAGCAAGGGTTGACACAAGGTACTATGAAGGTAAAACCGAGCAGCTGTCTTCCTTTAGTACTGACCTTGGTAATAGTTCTGAAAACAGAACACATAATGTAAAGCTTTCGGCAGAGGCTTTTAATGGAATGATTATTGAGCCTGGACAGACAATTTCTTTTAATGAAACTGTGGGAAATACAAGCTTAGAGAGGGGATTCAAGCTGGCTCCTGTGATACAGCCTGACAAAAGCTTGGAGGACTCGGCTGGAGGCGGAGTCTGTCAAACGTCTTCAACCCTTTATAATGCAGTCCTACTCTCGGGCCTTGAGGTTGTGCAATCTGCTAGGCATTCTTATCCTACGACTTATGTAGCTAAAGGGCTTGATGCTACAGTATATATGTCACCGCCTTATATTGACCTTAAGTTCAAGAACACAAAGGACTATCCTGTTTATATTCACTCATTCTTTAAAGACAACAAGATTTATTTTGATCTTTATGGCCAGTCACTTGAAGGTGATAAACGAATAGAGCTTAGGACTGAAGAGTATGAAACTGTAGATGCGCCTGAGCCCGAGTATATCGAGGACCTTGAAGGTATATATGTTGTATATGAAGGCGAGGAGTATGAAAAGGTTAGTTCTAGAGAGGGGTACAAGGTCAGGGTATACAAAGAAATATACCAAGGTGAAAATTTGATTGACAGTCAAATGCTATATGACCACTATTATAGACCTATAAAGGGACTTGTATATACTGGTATAGAGGGTGGACGTTTTGTCCCTAAGGAAGAGCTAAATGAGCAAGGGGAAAGAGAGCCTGATATAGCCGATGGAGACGCAGAAGAAGCACTCATATATATTAGGATACCGGATTGATTATAGGTCATAAGCTACAAAATAAAAAGCAGACCAGCTTTTCCTGGCCTGCTCTTATTTTAAGCAAATCGCCTTAGGACTTTGACTTGCCTCTAATCTCCACCCGTCTTATCTTACCGCTTATAGTTTTTGGCAGTTCATCAACAAATTCTACTACTCTTGGGTACTTGTAGGGTGCAGTTACGTTCTTGACGTGATTTTGAAGCTCTTTGGCCAACTCATCATTAGGAGTATAACCCTTGGCTACTACTATAGTAGCCTTTACCACCTGGCCTCTAAATTCATCGTTAACAGCAGTTATAGCACATTCAAGCACAGCTGGATGCTCCATTAATGCACTTTCAACCTCAAAAGGTCCTATACGATATCCAGAGCTTTTAATGACATCATCAACCCTGCCTACAAACCAGTAGTAGCCATCTTCATCCCTCCAGGCCATATCACCTGTATAGTATATATGATCATTCCACACACTGTCTGTCATGTCCTTGTCACGGTAATAGGCCTTGAACATTCCGACAGGCTTTTCTTTGTTAGTCCTTACTACTATCTGTCCTTCTTGTCCAATATCCAAGCTGTTACCTTCATCATCAATCAAGTCCACATCATATCCAGGACTCGGCTTTCCCATAGAACCTGGTTTTGGTTTCATCCAGGGGAAGGTGCCAATAACAACTGTTAGCTCTGTTTGACCATAAGCCTCCATGAGCCTTATACCAGTCACCTTATAAAATTGATTGTAGACTTCTGGATTTAAGGGTTCACCTGCTACTACACAATACTCTAGCTGGCTGAGGTCATAGCTTGAGATATCCTCTTTAATTATATACCGGTATATTGTAGGGGGAGCGCAAAAAGATGTAACCTTATGGCGTGAGATAATCTCAAGGAGGTCTTTTGGTACAAACTTATCATAATCATATACAAACACTGCACAGCCTGACAGCCATTGGCCGTATAACTTGCCCCAAACAGCTTTTGCCCAACCGGTATCTGCAACAGTCAGATGAAGGCCGTTGTCCTTTACACTTTGCCAGTATTTGGCCGTAACAATATGTCCCAGTGGGTATGTATAGGTGTGCTGTACCATTTTAGGATGCCCAGTGGTACCTGAAGTAAAATACAGCAAAAGAGTGTCGTCATTATTTGTTGCATTCTCTCCCCTTGGTCTGCGGAAGTGGGGATTAGCACCTGAAATCATTTCATCAAAGCTATGCCAACCTTCTCTTGAACCACCCACCAGAAATTTAGTTTTCAGGGCAACTGATTCCTTTTCAGCTTCCTCTATACTTGAAATAACCTCCTGGTCATTTATACATATGACCATATCTATATCTGCAGCCCCTATCCTGTATGATATATCGCTTGATGTGAGCATATGGGTAGCCGGTATGGCTATTGCACCTATTTTGTGGAGTGCCATTAGGCAATACCAAAATTCATATCGTCTTTTTAATATAATCATTACTGAATCGCCTTTTTTGATTCCTGCTGAAAGAAAAAGGTTGGCAGCCTTATTACTAAGTTCTTTAATTTGACTAAAGGTAAGCCTTATATCATTATTCTTTTCATCACACCAGACAAGAGCCAGCTTATCAGGTGTTTCATCTGCTATTTTATCAACAACATCATAGGCAAAATTGAAATTGTTAGGCATATTGATTCTAAAGTCATCTACAAATTCTTCGTAGGAGTTAAACTCCGTTTTATTTAAGTATTTTAACATATTTTAACCTCATCTATTCTAAAATTATTGCAAGAAATCTAACAGGCTCGTTGTTTAATGCTTTCATACCATGCGGTATATTAGCATCGAAATAAAGAGAATCACCCTCATTTAAGGTTAAAACATGATTATTTAGGGTAATCATCAGACTTCCTTCCAGAACATAGTTAAATTCTTGGTTCCTATGTGAGCTAAGCGGCATAGGACTATCTTTAGGTAATGGGTCTACAGTCACTAAAAATGGCTCTGCACGTTTGTCTAAAAAGTTGTAGGCAAGGTTTTTATACCCATATGCCTTTCTGCGATTGACTTCAAGACCTTGGCCTTTTCTGACAAGGGAATATGATTGGAGCTTGGGATCTGAGCCGGTTAATAGGGCTGTTAATTCAATATTGAATTCAGC
>DASRNC010000106.1:0-4939 GCA_035647595.1 Bacillota bacterium
CTATCTTATTTACTTTGAAAGAGAACTTATAGACAGGCCAGCTATCCTTTTGATGATTAGCCTTATTTTGTGCTTGAGTTTAGGACTTTCATACGCAACCAGCCTATTAAATCCCTACCTGATACCTGCAGCTATGGCAGGAATGTTACTTGCTATTTTAACAAAGCCACGTACAGCCATGGTAATCAATATAATGCTTGCAGTGCTGGTCTCTTATATGCTTGACATGCAGATGTATGCCTTACTTATGACCCTTTCAGGTGGTATGGTAGGTATCCTTTTAGTACAGGCCAAGCAAAATAGGTATGCTATTGCCTGGTCCGGTATAGCGGTATCGCTTGCTAGCATATTGTCCATAGTATCATCGGAGATGCTTTCAAGTGGCGGCTGGCAGTCACCCCTCCAGAGTTCTTTTTATGGGTCGATGAGTGGAATGCTAGCTTCAATCCTCACGATAGGAACGCTGCCTATCTGGGAAAACCTATTTGAAGTTATTACACCCATCAGGTTAATAGAATTGGCCAATCCCAATCAACCAATATTAAAACGCCTCTTAATAGAAGCCCCAGGGACATATCATCATAGTATTATAGTTGCCAACCTGGCAGAAAGTGCTGCTGATGCCATAGGTGCAAATGGCTTGATGGCCAGGGTTGGCGCATACTACCATGATATAGGCAAGCTGGCAAGACCCTACTACTTCAAGGAGAACCAGCTTTACTCAGAAAACCCCCATGACAAGTTAAATCCTGTTTTGAGCAAGAAGATAATAACCTCCCATACCAAGGATGGGCTTGAGCTTGCTAAAAGGTACAAGATCCCGCAGATCCTACAGGATTTTATTTCCCAGCACCATGGGACTACACCAGTGGCTTATTTTTACCATAAGGCAAAGGAGAATGACAGTAATATCCATATAGATGAATTCAAGTATGTGGGTCCAAAACCGTCAACAAGAGAAATCGCTCTAGTAATGCTTGCCGACACTGTTGAGGCGGCTGTACGCTCGATGTCTGAGCGGAATTCAAAAAAGATAGAAGAGCAAATCCGAAAGCTGATAAGAGAAAAGCTTACAGCTGGGCAGCTGGATGATGCCGACCTAACCATGAGGGATTTAGACACTGTAGCTATTTCCTTTACCAATGTAATAAGCGGTATATTCCATGAACGTGTAGAGTATCCTGACATAAATTCATTGGAGGAGAGGACGAAGGATAAAACATGACATTACTGATAGAGGACAGGCAGTCCACTGTGACCGATGACCTACAGGCCTTTTTCGAGTCCATAATATTGACTGCCCTAGACCATCTGGGGATAGATGACCCTGTGGAGATAAGCCTCTTGCTAACTGATGACCAGCAAATAAAAGACTTAAATATGGTACATCGTGGCTTGAGCGAGACTACTGATGTTCTTTCATTTCCCCAGGCCCAGCCGGATGAGGGAGATGGATTTGTAGATAGCTTAGGTGGAGATAAAAATAAGGATTCCGGTGATGTGGTTTTAGGCGATATTGTAATATCGACTGAAAAGGCATTTGCCCAGGCACAGGAGTACGGCCATAGCCTGAAGAGGGAGCTGGGTTTTCTAATAGTACACGGACTCCTTCACCTATTGGGATATGACCACGAGATTGATAAGGAAAACGAGCACTTAATGTTTAGCTTACAAGAGGATATATTAAACAAGTTGGAGTTACCAAGGACAAACAGGGCAAATTGAGGCCCTTAATTCTTTAATAAGGGCGGGCATATGAAGATAAAAAAATTAATTGACAGTTTTAACAATGCCATAGAAGGCTTGTTATACAGTCTGAAAACTCAGCGTAATATGAGAATACATTTTGTAATAGCTGTTATTGTACTAGTTATGGCAGGCATAACCCATGTTTCGCGTATGGAGACCATCGTGCTCTTTATAGTGATTACGATGGTGATTGCTGCAGAGATGATAAATACAGGCATAGAGTCGGCTGTAGACTTGATTAGCAGTGACTACCACCCAATAGCCAAGGTCGCAAAAAATGTTGCCGCTGGGGCAGTGCTGGTTACCTCTATAAATGCCATGATCGTTGGCTACCTGATATTTTACAACAAGCTAAGCGAATTGTCCCTAGCAACAATCCAAAGCATACGCAACCTGCCTATACATGTCACGGCTATAAGCTTGGTAGCCGTCACTTTCATTGTTATAATCGTTAAAGCATTTACTGCTAGGGGTACTTATATGTACGGTGGTATGCCTAGTGGCCATAGTGCGCTGTCAGTCTCCCTTTTAACTTCTATCATCCTCTTAAGTGGGGATGTTACAATAGCTGTGCTAGCAAGTATTCTTGCTTTAATTGTTATGCATAGTCGCTTTGAGGCCAAGGTGCACACCTTTTGGGAGATATTCGCTGGTGCCTTGCTGGGCTTGATAGTTACCATATTATTGTTCCAGCTATTTAGAATATGAGTGGGTTAAAAGGAGGAGTGGTTGTGGATTACAATTTGCTCGTTGCTAGGGCCCTTGAGGCCAGAAAAAATGCTTATGCGCCATATTCAAACCTTAGAGTAGGGGCAGCCTTGCTCACTGGGGACAAGAGTATATATACAGGTGTAAATGTTGAGAATGTCAGCTATGGTGCCACCAATTGTGCAGAACGGTCTGCTATTTTTTCAGCCATATCAAAGGGGCAGAAGGATTTTAAAGCCATAGCAGTGGCCTCCGACCTAGATAAAACAATATACCCCTGCGGGATATGCAGGCAGGTAATAGCAGAATTTAAAATACCAGAGATAATTGTTAGCGATAAAGATGGGAATTATAAAATACATAAACTAATAGAACTTTTGCCCTCTGCATATGAAGGGTGAGGCAAGTGTGTAAAGACTGCTATATTTGAAAGGGTGGATTTTTTGAGTGAGTTTCGTTCTGGATTTGTTGCGATTATAGGTAGATCTAATGTTGGCAAGTCTACATTAATGAATAGTTTGACAGGCCAAAAGGTGGCTATAGTCTCCGACAAGCCCCAGACTACACGTAATAGGATACAAGCTGTACTAACAAAAAGAGGATACCAGATTGTATTTGTTGATACTCCCGGTATACACAAGCCCAAGAACAAATTAGGCAAGTATATGGTTAAGGCTGCAAGGAATTCTCTAGGGGAAATGGATGTCATATTATTTCTCGTTGATGTGGCCGATGGGATTGGCTACGGAGATAGGATGATTGCAGAGTCCCTCAAGGACAGCAAGGCGCCTGTATTCCTAGTAGCGAACAAGATGGATATAGCAAATGTGGAGGCTGCCAGGAATCAGATTGCAGAGTTTGAAAAAACGATCAATTTCGATTCTGTTATCCAGGTATCGGCTGCGACTCATATGAACTTAAGTCAATTGAAAGACAAGCTATACACCTATATGCCGCCGGGTCCAAAGTATTATCCTGATGATATGATAACAGACCAGCCTGAGCGTGTAATCATCAGCGAGCTTATTAGAGAAAAGGCATTGCAATTACTCATGGAAGAAGTTCCCCATGGTATTGGAGTCGAGATAGAGGCCATAGAAGAAAGGCCAGATAGGGATTTAGTCGACGTGAGAGCTTCAGTCATATGTGAGAAGGCATCCCACAAGGGTATGGTTATAGGCAAGGGGGGCAAGATGCTTAGAAACATAGGTAGTAGAGCAAGAATCGACATAGAAAATTTACTTGGTGCCAAGGTATATCTTGAGCTATTTGTAAAGGTTAAGAATGATTGGCGCAATAATCAAAATACATTAAAAGATCTTGGGTATGGCAATCGCAACATATAGCGGATTAATTTTCTTGGCATAGTGTTATTTTGAGCGGGCAGGCTAAAGATAAAATTAATTTAAATCCACAAACAGGGGAGGCATTTTTAATGGAGAGCTTACTGTGGAGTTATTTTAAGGGAACTGGACAGGTTTCCGCTTATCTGCTTTATAAGGCTTTGCTTGGTGAGGAAGATGGTTTGGATATGGAACCCATTATAGAAGATGAGGATAGGGATGTACCAGAAACTAGAAAATTAAGCTAGACAAAACATAAGGAAGGGATAAAATGAGCTTGGTCCATACACAGGGGGTAGTTTTAAGATATACTAATATAAAAGATTCTGATAGGATGCTTAGCATATTCTCACCCAAATATGGCAAGCTAAGTGTCTTAGCCAGGGGCTGCAGAAAGCCTAGAAGCAAATTCCTATCTATGTCACAGCCTTTCTCTTACGGAAAAGTAGTCTTGAAGCCTTATAGGGATATATATATATTGAACCAATCAGAGACTATAAATGCATACTTCGATTTGAGAAAGGACATTGAAAGACTGTCCTTGGCCTCATATATTTTAAAGCTGACAGAGGATGTGGTCAATCCAGGCGAAGGCAATCCAGAGCTTTTTACGCTTTTGCTAAAGACACTCTCATTTCTGTCCTTTAGTGAATCAAATCCACTGGATATTATCCTAATATATGAGCTAAAGCTATTAGACATTCTAGGTTATCGTCCATCAATAGAAAAATGTATTATATGTGACCAGGATAGGCAAGAGTCCACCTACTTTAGTATAAGAGGCGGTACTGTATGCAGTAAATGCAGTAGCAAAAGCACAGGCTTTGATATTGATATGACCACCCTGCAGGCTATGGGGCTAATCCTAAAGATGGATATAAGCAGGATTGCCAATCTGAAGCTAAACTCCAGGGTGAGAGTAGAGCTAAACGAAATTATGCCGGCATATATCAATGACAAGCTGGACAAACAATATCCCTCCAGGGACTATATTAACACCCTGTTTAAGCAGCAGGCTTGACTTTTTCCTAAAATTCTATATCATGTATCTTGGTAACTTTTACTGGACCTATTATGGGAAATAATACATAGCCGTAAGGGAAGATAATTGTGTATGTAAGCTACAGCTAGCTTATAAA
>DASRNC010000107.1:0-3657 GCA_035647595.1 Bacillota bacterium
CCTCTATAGTAACTGCCGTAGTAGGAATGATGGGTGCTTGGGCCTTGTTTAATAATAAAAAAGCAATAATAGATGGAGTGAAGGGTGGCATAACAGCATTAAAGACCGGAGTTAGCGGTCTATTTAAACTACTCCTTACAAACCCTTGGTTACTAATGGTAGGGGCTGCAATATTAGCAATTACTATGATAATTTTACATTGGGACACCATAAAAGAGTTTTTTGCTGGTTTATGGCAATCAATACAAACATTAGCTTTAGCGGTATGGGAGCCTATCCAAGCAGCCTGGCAAGTGGCGGTTGAATTTTTACAACAGTTATGGGAACCTGTAGGCGAGTTTTTTATGACTATCTGGGAAGCTATAACCGAGGTAGCCCTTCTTGTCTGGGAGCCTATTCAAGAGGCATGGCAGGCAGTAGTTCAGTTCTTGATGGATATATGGCAGGATCTATCTTCTTTCTTTTCTGGGTTATGGGAGGAAATAAAAGAGGTAGCCCTGACCATATGGGAACCAATTGAGGCGGCCTGGGATGCAGTTGTATCAGTGTTAAAAACGATATGGGAGCCTATAAAGCAATTCTTCCAAGGCTTATGGGATAATATAAAAAGCACAACAACCCAAACATGGGACGCAATAAAGGGAGTACTTGAAAAGGCTTGGGATGCCATAAAATCATCCGTAAAAACCGCTATCGAGAATGTTAAAACCATTGTTGATGCGACGTGGAATATAATAAAAACAATTACACAAACAGCTTGGGATAATATAAAAACAGCGATACAAACTGTCTGGGATGTAATAAAAACTGTCATACAGGCAGCAGTTGACATAATAAAGACAGTAATCGATACGGCGTGGAATGTCATTAAAGGAATAATAGAAACAGTCATGAGCCTTATTAAAGGGGATATTGACGGGGCTTGGAACTCAATCAAAGGAATAATTGATACTGTAATGAGTGGTATCAAAGGAATAATCGAAACTGTATGGAATGCGATAAAGGGTGTTGTGTCGACCGTCCTGGGTGGCATAAAGACTATTGTATCAACATCCTGGAACGGTATCAAAGAAACGGTTAGTATTGCAGTAAATGCTATAAAAACAGTAGTAAGTAATATCTTTAATAGCCTTAAAGGGGTAGTGTCAACTGCTTTCAATGGGGTTAAGAGTGCAGTGAGCACAGGCATCAACGGTGCTCTTAAAGTTGTTACTGATATAGCAGGTAAGTTTAAGGAAGCAGGCCGAAAGATAGTTACCTCTATAGCGGATGGAATAAAGGGAGCAATAGGAACTGTTACAGGGGCAATTAGTGACGTAACCGCAAAGATAAGAAGCTTCCTGCCTTTTTCTCCTGCAAAAGCAGGGGCTTTAAGGGATATCATGGATGTGCAAATATCTGAATCTATCGCTAAGGCTATTGACAAGGGTAAGGGTAAGGCTACAAAATCAATGAGTGATCTGGCAGAGGAGCTACAAGGAGAAGCAGAAACAGGGCTTAATCTTGATGCTAGGCTAGGTAGTGCCGGGCTGCTAGATAGTATAATTCCAATAAAGCCTATGGGTGGGGGTGCATCCACCACCTACAGCAATAGCAGGAGCTATTCTCCTACCATAAACAATTACTTTACAAGAGACGAATCGACACCAAGCGAAGTTGCAAGGCGTAATAAGCAGCAGCAAAGGCAATTAGCCCTGGAGTGGGGGTATTAGGATGTTTAAATTAGAATATACAAATAGCAAAAACAAAACGATTAGATTTTACGACAGGCCTTATAGGCTCGTGTTAGTTGAGGGTATAGGTGGCGTGGCGGTAGAAAATACGCTACAAAAAACAGTTAATCAAGATGGTGCGTCTTTGGTTAACTCGTCTTTAGAGCCAAGGACTATAAGCATAACGCTGAAGATTGTCGGAGAGAATAGGGCTGAAATAGAAAGGATGAGAGGGGAGCTAGCAGGGGTCTTTAACCCTAGGCTTGGAGAGGGCACACTAACTTATGTGGGTGGCAAGACAAGAGCGATTAAGTGCATAGTAGATGCTACCCCTTACTTTCCAGACGGCCAGGGCAACCGGGGTAATACGTTTCAAAAAGTACAAATCGAGCTAATTGCACCAGATCCGTTCTGGATGGATGCCGAAGACAAAAAAGAGGAGCTTGTATCTAAACAAGGGGGGCTAACATTCCCGCTAGTATTACCAACCAGATTCGCTACCTTAGGAGATAATAGGATACATTTTGATAATGAGGGTGATGTTGATGCTCCTATAAAAATAGAAATAAAAGGCACAGCAACAAGGCCAAAGTTAATGCTAGAAGAAACAGGAGAATTTTTACAAATAAAAGAAAAGTTAACATCTGATGATACGGTAGTTATAACAACGGGATTTGGAAACAAAAGAGTGGAGAAAAACGGTGAAAACGCTTTTAACGTCTTACAACTGCCGGAAAGTGTATTTTTTAACTTGCGACAAGGTCATAATGTTATTAAAGTTACTACAGATGATACAAGCGACGATATAGAGGTTAACATACTTTACAAGAACAGGTATCTAGAAGTTTAGGGGGTGATTTTTGCATGGCAGAAAACAGTATGTTTTTTGATGGGCCCGCATATCCAGCAAGCGAGTTTGTAAGATATTTCGCACAGTTTTTAGATGATGGTGTTTACACATCTAACAATCAAATGGGGCTAGGTATAACTATAAGCGGACTTAGGATAACCATTGATCCTGGCAATGCTTTTATTAAAGGATATATGTACGAGAGTGATACGGCAATCGTGTTTGATCTAGAGGCGGCAGACGGAATACTGGATAGGATAGACAGGATTGTATTAAGACTAGACATTGAGGGTCAGCATATGGGGTTGAGAGTCAAAAAGGGTGACCTTGGGAGTAATCCCGCACCACCTGCCCTTATCGAAGAAGCTAATATAAAAGAGATACTTTTATATCAAATAAGGGTTAATAAAGGATCTAACACAGGTATTGTAACAGACGAGCGAATACCAGTGTCCTCTTTAATGGAAGTCCCCTATTTGGATATCAAGGCAGAATTTGACAAGTGGTTTACTAGCGTGCAAAACGAGCTAGGTAGAAGGATTAAGGTAGGACAATACGAACCTGCTGACATACAGGTCGGCGATATTTGGCACAAGGAGTATTAGAAAATGATTATCAATATAATTGATAGACAGCTTAATTTCCTTGGTCAGATGGATGAATTTGAAAGCTTTATGCCTGCAAAAAAATACTATGGCATAGGCGGTTTTGAATTACACACGTATGAGAATGCCAGGTATGCATTAGATTTGCAAAAGGAAAATATAATATTTACAAGTGCAGATAAGGCTTACATTATCCTATATAGACATATAAGTTCGATTACCGGCAAGCTAGTAATTAAGGGCATGGAGCTTAAGGGGTATTTTAAAAGGTGGTTAGTTTTTCCGCCGCCCGGAGAGGCATATTATAGGGTAAACGATAGAACAGAAACAATAATAAAAACCTATGTGCAATCAACTTTAAACAGAAAAGGAATTGCTAATATAGAGGTGGCACTTGATCGTAAAAGAGGTATAAAGACAGTCTATCAGTCTAGATATAAGAATCTAGCAAGCGAAATAGAAAAAATAGGAAAGGTAAGTGGTCTTGGTT
>DASRNC010000108.1:0-5814 GCA_035647595.1 Bacillota bacterium
AGATGCACCTATGTTGGACAGAGAACAGATGAAAAGCCCATTCTGTGCCCTGGGAGGCGGGGGTGTTCTGTATGGCAACAAATAGAGCAAAAGAGGTGAAAATTATGTTTAAAAGAGTAAGAGATATTTGGAGCAAAACCCTTGGCTTTACTTTGGTGAGAACAGCCTGGTCACTAGCATACGCCCTTGGAATGATACTAATACTACTATTTTTGTTATGGCTTGTTGTAAAGCTGCAATCCTCTGTTGCAATAATAATTGCACTCATTGGTGTAGGTGTCCTAATCGGCGGAGGCAGACTATTTCATCACTATATTGGCTATATGCTAAAACTAGGCTATGTTTCCTTGATAGTTGAGTATCAACAGACAGGTAGCCTACCGGAATCTGGTCAATTTGCACATGCCAAGGATAAGGTCATAGGAAACCTAGGCTCTTCTTCAATAGCTTCACTACTAGACCGGCTCATTGATGGTGCTGTAAGTCAGGTGACGAATTTTTTGATCAGGGCCATGAGCTTTTTAGAAAAATTGCCAGGTGGCAATATAATTTTAAACTTTGTCAGGACATTTTTGAGAACAGCTACAACCTATATTGATGAGTCAGTTATCAGCTACATCTTTATAAATACAGAGTCTGACAAAAGCAAGTGGAAGCTGGCATATGAGGGTATAGTTCTTTATGGACAATCATGGAAGGAGCTTGGGAAAACCGCTGCATTTGCTAGCTTGATTACTATCTTAGTCAGATATGTACTGGCTATAGTATTGGCTATCATAGCTATTGCAGCTGTTGGGTTTGAATCAGCCTTAGGATACATAGTAATTGGTTTGATGTTCTTAATCGTGTATGCCTTTAATGTTATCGTAGTTGACCCAATGCTAACCGCATCTATGATTTTGACCTATCAGGACGCAATCAAGGAGAAAACTCCTTCAACAGCTTTGGCTGATAAGTTTAGCAAGTTCTCCAGCAAGCTAAGAAAGATTTCAGAAAAGGCAGATGAACCCGAAGAGGTACCTGTAACTGGTGGAACAACTGTAGACATGTAGAAAGAGTAGAGCTGTCACTGCCTCACTTTAAATAAATGACAGCCCTTTTTCACATAAGACTGGTAAAGGATTATTATAATCTATCTTTCGCAACCTAGAGGGTTGCTTTTTTAGTCCTATCATAGTAAAATTTACTGTATATATTGTAAATATTAGTATATAGGACACATATGTAGAAATGCTCCTATTGTAACGTACACATATGTCAACTAAAATATACTTTTGTCTATCAGTCGACTTATTACAATATGTACTCAAATTTAAGAAAGAGGTGGAGACCATGATACGTTTTGAGACTCCTTATTTACCTGCTGATGTCGACTACAATCAAGATAGGCTAAGAGTACTAGAAAACCATTTCCAGAGAATGATGGATGCAGATGAGCTTTTATCTGCCAACTATTGTTTATCCCGAGAGGGCAAAATATTTGCTAATGCTGCTATGGGAAAGCTCTCCTACAAGGAGGAGGATGAACGCCAGCTTCAACCTGACACAATACAAAGGATAGCTTCTATAACAAAGTTATTTTGTGCCGTTTCAATATTTAAGCTAGCAGAGGATGGCATGCTAAGGATAAACCAAACCGTCGGCGAATTTATAGATGAGTTCAAGGAGCCCCCCTTTAACAACATAACCATTGCCCACCTATTGTCACATACATCAGGTATGGTGGCTGATGACGGATGCTTTGAAAACAAGTATTTTAGATCACCGTGGAGTTTTATCAACCAGGCAAAGGAAGACAATTGGATTGAGGCTGCCCTTTCTTCAGGGATGCGTAGGGAGCCGGGAGAGGAATGGGCATATTGTAGCTTTGGATTTGTCATATTAGGGGAGATAGTATCGCGAGTTAGTGGTGTATTCGTGCATGACTATATTATAGAAAATATCGTCATGCCCTGTGGGATGGAGGATACATCCTTTATGCCTAGTAAGGAGCAGGCCCTAAGGGTGAATATCCGAAGCAAATATATGGAGGATAGGATTAAGGCCTATATAAGGGGCGAAGAAGGGGAAAAGAGTATATGGGACAAGGTACCATCTACAGGAGGCGGAATGTGGTCAACGGCCCTTGACTTAAATAAATTTGGCATAATGCTACTTAACAATGGTTCATATGAGGGTAAGCGAATTCTTGGCAGAAAAACGGTTGAAAAGATGACAACAATGTATTTAACGGGTCATATAAAGGACTATTGCTGGAATACTGGTGGAACTCCACGTCTATATGGTCTAGGGCCTGATTTTAGGCATAATGAATCAACATTTTATAGCTTTGGCTCATACTTTCACGAGGGGGCTGGGGCCTGTTGCTTGACTATAGACCCCATTGAAAAGCTTGTGGCGTCCTGGTTTGTGCCCTTTGCACAAGATGATGTATGGCATGCCCATGCCCTATTTAATGCCTCTGCAATAATATGGTCAGGACTAAAGTAAATGAACTTTATACTCAAAAGGTTATTATCATCAATTATGGTCACAAGGTATTTGACAACGCGCTTGTAGACTTAAAAATGAACCTTGGTTAAAAAAAGATTATCCATTATCACAATCATACGGCAGCTGGCTGAAATGAGCGAATTTTCAGATATTTCTATCAAGGAACTCCCCATGGAGAAAAATAACAGAAATATACCAGGCAAAGGGGTGAAATAACCGATGGACAAGATTATAGACCTAAGTCATATGATATATGATGATATGATTGTTCATCCATATGATGATCGGGTAAAGCTAAATCAGGATAAGCATCTTAAGAAGGATGGCTACAACAACTTCAAGCTAGAGATTGGTATGCATGCAGGTACTCATATTGATAGCCCCATGCACTTAATTAATAGCAAGACCTTTGTTAGTGGGATCCCCCTAGATAAATTTGTTGGTAGAGGCCGTCTGCTCGATGTTAGGGGCCAAAAGACAATTGGATTTAAACAAAAATATATGGATATAGTTAAGGAAAAGGATATCGTTATATTGTATACAGGCCATTGTAGTAAATACGGGACAGAGGAGTATTACAAGGACCATCCAGTAGTTAATAAGGACTTAGCAGAATTTTTTGTAGAGAGAAAAATAAAGATGCTGGGCATGGATTTGCCCTCGCCAGACCCATATCCCTTTATGATACATAAGAGACTATTAAATAGTGATATATTGATAATAGAAAACCTGACAAACCTATCGGCCCTAATTGATATAGGCTGCTTTACTATAATAGCCCTTCCCTTAAAGATAAGGGCGGAGGCATCAATGGCCAGGGTTGTAGCAAGTATAGACTAGCAACCGTGGTAAGCTGATAGGCATAGCCTATATACAATCGTAGCTAGAGGCCTTGTTGGCCCTATAGTTTCCAAGCACCCTAAAGTCATGTCCTCCATCCTCGAGACATTTTAATAGGTCCTTTACCTCAGAATCCTCAAGGTTGCCCTCTAGATCAAAGAAGAAAAGGTATTGCCAGGGTTTACCGATGATGGGCCTAGACTCTATTTTCATAAGGTTTAGGCCACGCTTGTTAAATAGCCCCATAACCGAATACAGGGCTCCAGGCTTGTGGGCTATATCCATGGCGATACTGATTTTATCACAGTGCTCACCTACAATTAGGTCTCTTCCAATGGTTATAAAGCGGGTATAATTATTCTTATTATAATGTATATTGGGGACAAGAACCTCAAGTCCATAGAGGTGGGCACAGCTCTCAGAGGCTATAGCCGCCTTTGTTTTATCTGCCAGACTACTGATTAATTTTGCACTGCTGGCCGTGCTCTTGTATGCAATATGTTCCCAAGCGTGCTGCTTTAGAAAATGGCTACTCTGCTCCAAACCCTGTTGGTGGGAGTATATGGTTTTAATATCCTCCAGCCTTGTGCCAGGTAAGGCCAAGAGGTGGTGGCAGATCCTAGTAGTGTGCTCCCCCGTGATATAGACCCTATTATCACGTATAAGGTCCATAACAGCTGCAATAATTCCAGTGGAGGAGTTCTCCACGGGCAGGACACCAATATCTATTTCATGGCTTAATACCTTTGAAACTACCTGCTCAAAGCTTGCACAGGATTGCAACTTAAAGCCCTGGCCAAAGTGCGAAATTGCTGCCTCTTGACTATAGGACCCAGGGGACCCATAATAGCCGATGATGCTATCTGGGCTAATCTTCCCCCTTGCTAGATTTTTAGGTCCACCCTTATCCTTATTAATCCTTCGCTTAATTTCATCCATCCTTGCTTCCATTAGATCGCCTCCTCTACCCTTACTTTTAAGCCTCTTGCTTTACTAATTAAGTTTCTTTCCCTCAATATCTACTAGGGCCTTTAGCTTGGTCATTATGTGCTGAAATTGTTTTGGAGTGATAGATTGGGGTCCGTCGCACAGGGCTGCAGCAGGATTATTGTGCACCTCTATTATGACTCCGTCTGCTCCGACAACCACAGCAGCCTTTGACATTGCCTCAACCATCCAAGCCTTTCCTGTGGCATGGCTTGGGTCAACGATCACTGGTAGGTGGCTTAGTCTCTTGATGGCAGGTATTGAGCTGATATCCAAGGTATTTCTTGTATAGGTTTCAAAGGTTCGGATGCCCCTTTCGCATAGGATGACCTGTTCATTTCCACCGCTTAATATATATTCGGCACTCATTAGCCATTCTTCAATTGTCGCGGAAAATCCTCGTTTTAATAGTATTGGCTTGTTGACCTTACCTAGTTCCCTCAAAAGGACAAAGTTTTGCATGTTCCTTGCACCAACCTGAATGATATCAACATCTTCTGCAAAGCGTTCCACCATACAAACTGACGTTATTTCTGAAACAATAGGCAGGCCTGTTATTTCGCGGGCATGCTTTAGGTAATCAAGTCCCTCAAGCCCCAATCCCTGAAAGGTATATGGTGAAAACCTGGGCTTGTAGGCCCCGCCCCTTAAAAAGCTGGCTCCGTTTTCCTTTACTGCCTGTGCAATGCCCTCTATCTGCTCTTCACTCTCCACAGAGCATGGTCCCGTTATTACTGAAAAATATCCTTGACCTATTTTCCTGCCTGAAACTTCAATAAGGGTATCGTTAGGCTTAAACATTTTATTGGCTTTCTTAAAGGGTTCCTGGACCTGCAAAATATTTGACACTATTTCCTTTGACTCAAGCCTGTATCTGTCCAAATTTGTTGTGTCTCCTACTAGACCGAGAATAGATGTCCCAGTGCCTTCTGTAATTTGGACCCTTACGCCCATAGACTCAATCTCACTAATTAATTCCTCCCTTTTTTCTAAGGGAACATTGGGTTTTAATACTACAACCATGATTGACCTCCTAACCTTTCAGTTTATTTTTTGTATTTCATTGGGTTACCATTTGGTAAGCTATTAGGGCTTATCAATAAGGGTAATAAAAAAAAGACTCTCAAACGAGCCTCTTGGTATTCTTATAGTGCTACTAATTTTCCAATTGATCCTGTTTGGTCTTTTTCCACATATTAAATTACCCGGCTAAAAGTTACTAAAGTAAAAAAGCCAAGTAAAAAAGTGAAAAAAGCCATATTCAGTTTTGTTTCTGAGGATATCCATATAAAGCTTCCTCCAATTGGATTTTTTCTATTATATGCATAAATGCCCTATCCTGTCAATAGCTTTATGGGAATTGTTTCATTTACCCTTATATCAGGCTCAGACAGGGCTACTTTTATCATAAAAAATGCCTGTGTAAACCAGGTATAAAAACAGATAAGGTCATATTTATGATATAATATTAAAAAATTCCATACGGGGTGACAA
>DASRNC010000109.1:0-3325 GCA_035647595.1 Bacillota bacterium
ATATTATATAATGGGTCTAATATTGGTTTATGCTGAAGGGAGTTTTTATTACATGCTGTTAAGTAAGCTTTTAGGAGAAAGGTTTAAGGAAAAACCCGCAGAGGCCTTTCTAGATAGCCATATATTTTTGCTAAGGGGCGGCTATATCCGCCAGGTGGCAAATGGGATATTTTCATTACTTATGCCGGCAAAGAGAGTAACTCAAAAAATAGAAGCAATTATAAGAGAGGAAATGGATAAAGTAGATGGGCAGGAGGTACTATTTCCTGTTGTTTTACCTGCTGACCTGTGGAAGGAATCTGGACGTTATGAGTCAGTTGGGTCTGAGCTTCTAAGGTTTAGGGACAGGGCTGACCATGAGATGGTACTAGGTATGACTCATGAGGAGGCAGCGGTTCACCTAGCTAGGGGTGAGGCCAAGTCCTACACAAAATACCCCTTTATGATATATCAAATACAGACCAAATTCAGAGATGAGCCAAGGGCAAGGGGCGGTCTTATTAGGGTCCGTGAGTTCACTATGAAGGATGCCTATTCATTTCATAGGAGTCAGGAGGACCTGGAAGCCTATTATGATAGGGTTTATGAGTCCTATATGCGGATATATGAGAGAGCGGGGCTTAAAAACGTCATCGGTATACAGTCTGATACTGGCATGATGGGTGGAAAGGTTGCCCATGAGTTTATGTATCTATCTGATGGGGGAGAGGACACCATAGTTTTATGTGACTCCTGCGGCTATAAGTCCAATATGGACGTTGCAAAGTCAAGGATAAAACGGGATCCATTAGCAGAGCAAGAAATTGAAAAGGTCCATACTCCAGGGGTTAAGGATATTGAGAGTTTAGCTAAATTCTTGGGAGTAAAAGAGTATCAAACCATGAAGGCCTCGGTCTTTTTCAGGGCAGACAATGAAAAGACTGTACTTGTGTTTATTAGGGGAGACAAGCAGGTAAATGAACTAAAGCTTAGTAAACACGTAGGTGTTGATATCTACCCGCTAACAGAATCAGAAGATGTCGACCTAGTATTTGGATATATAGGACCAAAAGGATTAGACACAAAAGATATACAAGTGGTATATGATAAGTCTCTAGAAGGTGAGACTAACCTAGTATGTGGGGCTAATGAGGAGGATTACCATCTTAAAGGTCTTAGCCTAGCAAGGGACCTTGATGTAAAGGAATTTGTTGATGTGGCCACTGTAGATGAAGGTGACTACTGCATAGAGTGTGGCAATACGCTCAGGGTAAGCAGGGGGGTTGAGGTAGGTAACATATTCCAGCTAGGGACAACCTATAGTGAGTCTATGAATATGACTTATACCGATGAGGATGGCAAGCAAAAGACCCCTATCATGGGTTGCTATGGGATTGGTGTAGGCCGACTCCTGGCCTGCATTATTGAGGATAACCATGATGAGTATGGACCCATCTGGCCCAAATCAGTAGCCCCCTGGCAGGTCCATATCTGTATGTTAAACAATACAATAGAAGAGGTAAAAAATGCAGGCTTTGACCTATATGAAAGGCTTGGCAAGAACTATGAGGTAATATTAGATGATAGGGGGGCAGCAGCGGGCGTACAGTTTGCTGATGCGGACCTACTTGGTATACCTGTTAGGATCATTTTTAGCAAGCGTAACATTGAAAATGGTCAGGTTGAGATAGTAACTCGAGACAAGTCAATAAAGAAGCAGGTGGCCCTAGAGGATGTTGAAGCTGAGGTAAGCAGCCTGCTAAAATAGTTAACATGTTAAGCAAATTAGCATAAAAAAAGCTGTGTCCTATGTGAGGGCACAGCCTTTTTTATGTATAGCCTTCTTTAGATTTTGGGACCTGTTTAAAAATCCCTGGTTAGCATCTTGTCCATTTCCTCATTTTCAAGCAGCTCTTCCATACTATCTATACCAATCTGGTTAAAAATCTTTAAGATATTTTGATTGTCAAAGGGGGTTAGGATAAAAGAGTCCTCTCCATATTCATTAACAAACTCGGTAGCCTCTTCGCGGCTAATATTGGTCCTGGGCCCTCCAACACAACCACCTATACAGCCCATGCCTTCAACAAAGTTGGCGTCTAGCTTTTCTCCCCTGTTTAGCCTGTCTAGGATCTCCTTGCATTTTTTGACCCCATCAACCTTTTTAGCCTTTAGCTTTATTACCCTCTCGGGGTGGAACCTGTTGACAATGGTTTTAACAGAGAAAGAAACACCACCGGTTCTAGCATATAGCCTGCCTCCCATTGAGGCCTGGTCCTTGTCGTCAGGAGCTAACTGGCTAAGATCAATTTCTAGGGCATCGAATACTTCCTTTAGCTCTCTAAAGTTTACCACATAGTCGATTGCCCCTACTAGCTCAGGATCTTTGTACTCAGCCTTTTTTGCTATACAGGGTGCGATAAAGACAACCTTGGCGTTTTGATAAAGCCTTTTTAAGATTCTACCTGCTGCTATCATTGGAGAAACGGATAGTGACATATGGTTCCTAATTTCCGGGTAGGATTTCTTTACCATGTTAAACCAGACAGGACAGCAACAGCTGGTCAGGAAAAAGTCCTCTTCTGTTTTAATACGGTCGTTAAACTCAATGGCCTCTTTGATAGTGAGGATGTCAGCAAACATAGCAACCTCTATCATATCCTCAAAGCCCATGAGCTTGAAGGCAGTCCTAAGCTGGCCCATGGAAACATCCTCGCCAAATTGACCAGTTATTGCAGGTGCTACTGCAGCAAATACAGGTGTATCCTTGTCCTTTAATAGGTCAACAACAGGTAAAAACTCAATCTTGTCAGCTACGCCACCAAAATCACAGGAGCTAACGCACCGGCCACAGCTTAGGCACTTGCCGTCCTGAATAACAGGACCCTTGGACCGCCTGTAGATGTCGGTCTCGTACCTGGCGACCTGGCATTGGCAGTCCTCTCTTTCACAAAAATCACAAGGGCCTGCAACCTTTGCAACTACTGGATCCTTAACACTTTCAGAGTTTTTAATAAAGTCTAGCTCATCACTAAAGTCTGCATCGCCCTTTGGCTCTTGGCCCATTGCAATCCTGATATGGTCCTTGATAAAGGTCATCTCACTGTCCTCAAAGCCATACTTGGTCTTTATATGGTCGGCTAGCTCATTTAGGTCTTCTTTGGTGTTTAGTTTGCCACTCCAATAGCGCTTTACCAGCTCATTAAAGATATACATTCGTTTCAGTGTAAAATTAATGTATTGCTCCTTCATAAATGTCACCCTCATATCTGCCTTAAGCATTATTTTCCCTGCTTTGTCCTTCTTATTTTATTATTATAGCACAAAGGCAAAGTTTGATGTAGAT
>DASRNC010000110.1:0-6813 GCA_035647595.1 Bacillota bacterium
CCTTGATCCATTGTCTAAACATTCATAATTGGCTATACTATAGTAGAAATTAAAAAAATTTTTCATGGGAAAGTTTACATTACGGAGGGTTTGTTTTTGATAGATTCAAAATCGGAATATAAAGGTAGGATTGAGGACTTAGGATCCACTTTAAAAAATCAAAAGAAAAAATTAAATGTATTTAGTAACCTAAGACTATTTGTTTTCCTGCTAGGGTTTGCTAGTGGGATATACCTATATTTTAGCAGTGAGGGCTATATATCCTATATAGTTATGGCCATTACCCTAGCGGTATTTATTCCACTCGTGATGCTCCACAGTAGGCTCAAGGCTGATAAAAAAAAGACCCAACTATTACTTAGGATAAACGAGGATTCTATAAAACGGACCACCGGTGAATGGAAGGATTTTAAAGACGGTGGTGAGGACTTTGTTGACTATGAGCATGCCTTTACAGGAGACCTTGATATATTTGGCAGGACTTCGCTCTTTAAGTGGATAAATACAGGCCTTACATACAAGGGCAGGAGACTACTGGCAGACTGGCTCAAGGCCCCCTGTGATGACATTGATGAAATCAATAAAAGACAAGGGGCAGCAAAGGAATTGGCCGGAAGGATTGATTTTAGGCAAGAATATCAAATGGCAGCCCTCTTAGAGGAGGGAAGATTTACAGACCCCCAGCCCCTCTTTGAGTGGGCAACAAAAGCAAATGACTTTTACAGGGGGAAGACCCTTATAGGGATAGTATCTATACTACCAATCATAACTATCGCATCCTTGCTAGCTGCCTTTGCAGGACTAATTTCTTACCTAGTACCGGTTTTGTTCCTGGTCCTTCAGATAGGGCTGATGAGCCTTAAGTATATAGACACCAACAAGATTATTGGCCATATTGAGCCCAGCATAAAAAGCATTGGCAGATACGGTAAAATGCTTCAAGCCTTTGAGGATGAGTCGTTTACGTCAGACTATTTAATACAGCTACAAGGGCAGGTTGCAAAGACCAGCGAAAAGGCAGCCTATCTACATATGCGTGGTTTAGAAAAAATAATGAACCGGCTAATGTGGAGATATAGTGGCTTGTATTTAGTGGTAAACATATTGCTATTATGGGATTATAAATGCATAATAGGGCTTGAAAAGTGGAAGCGGGAGTCTGGCTCCCATTTGGAACAATGGATTTCGGTGCTCTCAGAGCTGGAGGCTTTAAATTCTATCGCAATACTTTATTGTGACCACCCAGATTGGACAACCCCTATCCTTAAAGGCAATAAAGAGGACGGGGACGAGGAAACAGGTATAGCAGCTAGGCAAATGGGTCATCCATTGTTAGGAGGGGACCGGGTATGCAATGACTTGCAAATGAAGGGCAAGGGCAGGGTATACCTGATTACAGGCTCTAATATGTCGGGAAAGAGTACACTTCTTAGGACAGTTGGGATAAACTTGGTCTTAGCCTATGCAGGTGCGCCTGTGTGTGCCGAGGCATTTAGCTTGAGTATGTTTAAGATTTATAGCTCCATGAGGATACGGGATGATTTGGATAAAAACATATCCTCCTTTTATGCAGAGCTTTTGAGGATAAAGACTATAATTGAAGCTGCAAAGGGGGGTGACCAGGTGATTTTCTTGTTAGATGAGATATTCAAGGGAACTAACTCCAGGGACAGGCATACTGGTGCTAGTATCTTAATCAAACAGCTAAGCAGTGAAGGAGCAGTGGGCTTTGTATCAACCCATGATGTGGAGCTAGGTGCCCTTGCTGATGAAAACAGTAAAATAGAAAACTATCATTTTAAGGAGAACTATAAAAAGGGACAGCTGTACTTTGATTACAAGCTCCATCCAGGAATATCAAATACAAGAAACGCTATATATTTGATGGAGATGGCAGGCGTTACGGTAGCTGAGCAAAAACACCCATTATAGGATAGCTATACTGCTAAAGTTTTAAAGCTAAAATATTAGTAGCCCAGCTGGCTTGTGAGGCTGTCATCGTGGTCAATCCAGTCCTGTACATGGATAAAACGATAGTTGTTTTGAGTATCGCGGATAATAACCTGCTCTATGCCAGCATTTATTATGATTCTCTTGCACATGGCGCATGCATTGGCCTGCTCAACAAGTTTACCGGTCTCCATATCCTTGCCTACTAGATATAGTGTAGACCCCAATAAATTGTTTCTTGATGCTGAGATTATTGCATTAACCTCACTATGAACTGACCGGCAAAGCTCGTACATTTGCCCTCTTGGAACATTCATCTGTTCCCGTACGCATATACCTATATCTATACAGTTTTTACGCCTTCTTGGTGCCCCGCTATAGCCCGTGGAAATGATTTCATCGTTTTTGACTATGATAGAGCCAAAGTTTCGCCTCAGGCAGGTCCCTCTCTTTAGGACAGTCTCCGCAATATCCAGATAATAATTGTGCTTATCTCTCCTTTTCAAAGCAAACCCCCCGCATTTTTCATACTAGCTTCATTATACTACAAAATAAGCTAATTTAAAATGGTTGCATAGATTTTCATATTTACGACAAGTTATAGATGGGTTTTAGCTAAAATGACTAGATTAACCCATCAAATTTTAGTACAATAGAAGGGATACTTTACGGAGGTGTAGATAATGACATTAACTAAGGAGGAAAGAGGCGACCTTCTTTCCCTATTTAGTGACTTGAGAGTAGCAGATGTTCGTGATGGCCTAGACTGGAATATGATGCACCATTATGGCTCTATGAGCACTGATATCAGGCCGCTTTTTCGGACAAGGGCAGTGGGCATAGCTAGGACTGCTCGGTATCTCCCTTACCAAGGCGATATTCCCCACATGACTCCAGAGGAATACACTGAGTGGTCAGGCTATTACTACAACAGTGTATGCACATATCCCTGGTTTGATGATATAGAAGATGGCGATTTTATTGTCATTGACCAAAGCGGAGTAGATGCTGGACTTATGGGATCCAATAATGGTCTAGAGGCCTATGTCAAGGGTGCGAGGGGCTTAGTAACAAATGGGGGAGTCAGAGATACCGATGAGTTAGTCATACAAAAGGTTCCCTTTTGGTCTAAAATGATATCTCAGGGCATGGTACAAGGTAGGCTGCAGTTTGATGCCAAGGATATAGCTGTAAATGTTGGTGGAGTAGTTGTTAACCCCGGAGACATTGTCGTAGCAGATGGTGATGGAGTTGTGGTTGTACCCATAGAAATGGCTGAAGATGTATCCAAGTACGCACACAAAGAGCTTGGCAGCGACAAAACGAGCCGGAGAGACCTATATATACAGGCTGGCATGGATTTAGACGATACAGTGAGGTAAGAGCCTCTTTACACCAGTAGATAGATAAAGTAAATACGATATGTAAGGCAAAAGTGGATAAATACAATATGGGGGGAGTGTTTTAAATGAGGACTAGCAAAGTACTTTGCTCGGTACTACTGATTGTTTGTTTAGTATTTGCCGCAGCTGCATGTACTCCAACTGGTGGACCCAAGGTAAGTGATGACCCGACAACACCTAATGGCAACGACAATGGTGAGGGTGATTCCTTTATATATGAGGAAAAAACTTTGGAGGTTCCGTCACTTATGGAAGTCTTTAAGGATGATTTCTTAATGGGAGTAGGCCTGGAGCCAGCTGAACTTTTAAGTTACGGGGACCTTATAGGCTATCATTTTAATAGCATTACACCGGGCAACTCTATGAAGCCTGATGCTACCCAGCCCCAAGAAGGCAATTTCCAGTTCAACCGTGGAGACATGATAGTTGATTATGCCATGGAGCATGATATGGAGGTCCACGGTCATACACTTATTTGGCACAGCCAGACCCCTCCTTGGTTTTTCCAGGAAAATGGGGACCAGGTATCTAGAGAGACCGCAATAGAGAGAATGAGAGAGCATATCTTTACTGTTGTGGAAAAATACAAGGGCACCATTGTGGAATGGGACGTTGTTAATGAACCTATAAATGATAATGGTGACGGCCTAAGGGATTCACCCTGGCTTAGGGCAATTGGTGATGACTACATAAAGCTAGCATATCAGTTTGCCCATGAAGCAGACCCAGATGCAAAGCTGGTACTAAATGATTTCAATATCGAGGTAGCTGGTAAACGTGATGCCTTTATAGACCTTGTTGAGGATATGCAGGCAGACGGAGTGCCGCTACACGCCGTAGGTATTCAAGGCCATTGGCAGCTGGGCTGGCCCTCCTATGACACTATCAGGCGTACCCTAGAATTGTTCACAGAGTTTGGTCTAGAGATCCAAATAACAGAAATTGACGTATCCATGTACGATTGGAGTGACAGAGGCTCTATGCTAGCTCCTACAGCAGACCTACTCAAATCTCAGGCGGATAGGTACCAGGCACTCTTTAGTATATTTAAAGAATTTGACAGTATTAAAAAGGTTACGACCTGGGGCTTTGCGGACGATGATACATGGCTTGACAACCATCCTGTCAAAGGCAGGAAGGATTGGCCTATGATGTTTGACTTGGAGCAAAAGCCAAAAGAATCCTTCTGGAGAGTTGTGGAGGAGCCTGTACTAAGCAATATTGAAGCAGAAGAGGGTGTGTGGCTAAAACCCTTTGAATGTGGTACATTGACCCACTTACTACGTGTTAATGAAGGGGTAGACCAGGTGAGGTTCAAGCCCACCACCAATGATAGAAGGGTGGAGTTTACCGTAGAGGGTGCTGAAAAAGACGGAGATGAATACATTATCGACATAGGCAAGCAGGCACCCCAGGCTACTATAACTGTCAGTGGCTATGATAAAGAAAACACCTATGAGATATATGTAAGAGAGGACAAAAAAGAAGCTATAGCAAAATGGGAGTTTAATGAAGGAGAAGGAGATACCAGCAAGGATGATGCTGGCTATACTGATGATGCTTATGTAGGTGATACTAGTTGGGTAGAGGGCATTGATGGTAGCGCAATAGAATTTACTGGACAAGGCGAGATAGTCAAGCTGGGACTAGGCCGGGGCAATATGTTTGGTTCCAACAATTTCAGTGTCTCATATTGGATAAAGCCACAGGAAACAGTTAAAAGCTCTAGAATACTATGGTACGGTGAGCCTGTTTCTACTAGTGCAACCCTGTGGAGGACCTCAATCCTAACAGGCGGCGGCTTACAGTTTCATGTTCAAATGCCCTTGGATGAGGACTATAAGGGGTCGCAGTTTTTATCTACTGACTCTGGAGTAATACAAGAGGGTGAGTGGAGCCATGTCCTTTGTGTCCGTGAAAACAATAGCCTTACCATATATGTAAATGGTGAAGAAAAGGCCAAGGAAACCTTTGACTATATTGTGGACCTGACCGGCTTTACCCAGCCCCTTATTGCTGGAGCTGACAAGGACCAAACTGGTGATAGATACAAGGGGGCACTAGACTCTATCAGGATTTATAACTATGCTTTAAGCCTAGATGATGCCAAGGGAATATTTGAAGGCAAGGGAAAGTAGGTCATAGGTCAACTAAGAAGAAAAACTTATTAGTATAGGGAAAAAAACAAAAAATAAAGGAATGCGCAGGATTATTCCTGCGCATTTGCTATTAGCTTGTTTAAGTGGACACAATAGTGAGTATAAATATCCTAATCAAAATATGAGGAGTTGGTTTATTATGAAAAAACTATTGATGTTTACTATGGAAGGCTGTCCCCATTGCCGTAAGGCTAGAGAATATATGGATGAGCTCTATGAGAGCAATCCTGAATATAAAGAGCTTGATATAGAAATTATTGATGAGCTTTTGCAGCCCGAGACTGCTGAAAAGTATGACTACTATTATGTCCCAACCTATTATCTCGATGGTGAAAAATTCCACGAAGGAGTACCCAGCCGAGAGATGGTAGAAGACCTATTTAAGAAGGCATACGAATCTTAGAAAGCATACGGACCTTAGAAAGCTATTATTAGACCTCCATCATTTGCATAGGTGGTGCTAATACCAGCTGTCTCAACCACTATAACATCCTTAAAACTATACTTTTCCATTACTCGCTTCTTAAAGTCTAGTGCCCTTTGCAGACAATTGCAATGGGCGATGGCTAACACCCTTTCTTCAAAACGGCTTCCCTCTTCGCCTATAACCTCAATCATGCGTTTTAAGGCCCTTTCATGCCCTCTGACCTTGTCTACTAAACGTATCTCGCCATCCTTTTCACCCATGATAGGCCTTATAGAGAGGAAACTAGCAGCCTTGGCAATTAAAGGATTGAGCCTGCCTGCTTTGGCCAGGTTGTCCATGTTTTCCAGCACAAAAAATGTCTTCATCTCTTTAATATACTTATTTACCTTTTCTACGATTTCAAGGTTTTTAAGGTTGGCCTGTATATATTCGTGGATCTTCAAGCTAATCAAGGTCTCCCCTACACTGGCACTCTGGCTATCAAAGACATGAATAAATCTGTCGCTCAACTCTTCTAGGACTAATTCTTTTGCCTGCATGGCACTATTATATGTGCCGCTTAACTTGGCCGACAGTGTTACTACATAGCTATTTTTAGCCTCCTTTAATCTCTCTAAAAAATCGTGGACGGAGGGGCATGAGGTTTTTGGTGCATATTTAGATTTTTTCATAGCCTGTATGTATGCTTGCTGGTCAAAGCTACTATCATCGACAAATTCGGTATCTTCTATCCGCATGGTTAAGGGTACCAAGTCTATATTTACGTTCTCTTCAATTTCTGGATTAAGATCGCAACAGCTATCAGCTACTATTTTATTATCCATTATACTCTCCTTACCGAAACATTATTTATTTTTATACTTGGGCTTATCTA
>DASRNC010000111.1:0-9644 GCA_035647595.1 Bacillota bacterium
GGTATTTATTGTTATAGAGGGACCTTTAAGGAGAGGAGATAATTTATGATTTCTAAGGATAAATTAGAAGAACTTCTACTAGGTCAGAGACTTACAATAAAGGAAGTTTCGGATAAGCTCAGGGTACATAGAAATACACTAAGTAAATTAATTAAGAAGTATGAGATTGATACTACATCATGGTGGAGTTACCAGTCAGCTTACTGCACGCAGTGCGGAGTTGAATTGGATCCTGACCGTGAATACAATCCCAGGCGGCGCAAGGCACTGCTAACCAGGCATCCTAAATATTGTGAGGAGTGCAAGGTTGAAGTTGATAGAGTTAAAAATCGTGATAAGCAGCGTCGCTGGAGAGAGAAGAATCGAAGGTATTATAATAAATATATGAGAGAGTATCGGCAGAGGACTGAAGGTGAGAAAGAATTAAACGAAGGCACCCAATGAGTCCGACTGCCCTTGGAGGAGGTAAGAGATCATGGATAAGGAGCTAATGGTCAGGCCGAATGCGCCAAGTCAGGCGCTGGACATCCCTGAGGTTAAGATGCCAGCTACATGGCCCGAGCCCTCAGAGAAGGCCAGGGAAGCCATGCGATTAGCAACTAGTATGTTTAGTACCAAGCATGGTCTCTTTGCCTCTGTCCCCTTAGTATGCAAGGGTGATGAGTGTCCCTACAAGGAGACATGCGTTGCTTATATGTACGGGGTTGCCCCTAAGGGGGAGCGATGCCCCGTGGAGATTGCCAACATAACGCAGCGCTTCGACCAGTATTGCAAGGAGCTAGACATTGATAGCTCTAAGATGGTTAATGTAGGGCTGGTTAAGGAATTAATTGACTGTGAGATTATGATAGAGCGGTGCAACCAACTGCTCGCCACTGAGGGCAATTTAATAAAGGATGTAGTTGTTGGAGTTTCAGAAGCTGGAACTCCATTTTATCGCCCTGAGATACACAAGGCGCTGGACATTAAAAATAACAACATGCGCAGGAAGAATGATATCCTCCAGCTCCTTAACTCCACGCCCAAGGATAAAGCAAAGACTGAGGATGCCAGGTTAATTGATCCCAGCATCTATGCGGCTGAGATACTTAGGAAGTTCAATGAGGCGGCAAATACCATTGACGCAGAGTATACAGAGGTTACAGATGAGCATTCAGACTAGAGTTAGAGTAATTAATATGGAAACATGCCCCATCTGTGGAAGGTCAATTAGGCGTGGAGAGGTGTGCATGCCACTCTATAGTAACCGAAGACTTGTAGGATATGCACATAAACGGTGCTCCGATCTTCTAGATCGGGCGAATAAAATAATACATGATGTGGTGGGAGGTATTTAGAATGTCTTGGTTTGGAAATTTACTAGACGAGGTTTCTAAGTCAGTTAATTACGATAAGGCAACTAGTATGTTTAGTAAGGCAATAAATAAGATAAATACTAATAGGTTTATTGCTGGAGCCCTTGATGGAGTTGCACCAACTCTCACAAACCCTGGTGCACTGCAGAAATCCTTTAGGCAAAGCTTAGGGCGTGGTTTAGTAGGCGCAGGAATTGGAGGAGTAGCTGGAGGAGTTATGGGAAATAGAGAGCAGGGGCTTGCTAGGAATGTGACGACTGGTGCCTTGGCAGGTGCTGGAGTCGCTGTAGGAGGAGGCTTCTTAATGAAAGCCTCAGGCCTTTCTGGACTAGCCTCAGGCTCAGCGTCTAAGGCTACTACTATATTGTAGTGATGGAGGTGTAGTTTATGATTGGCCTAAGTAGACTGGCCTCATTCATTATGAGAGAGGTCCCAGGCAAAGTTATTGAGCAAGTTCCAAAGGTTGCCAGGGGCGTCTATCACGGGATTCTTGGATCAGAAGCCTCTGGAGAGATCATGGAAAAGGGAGTTAGGAGAGCTACTGAACACCTCAGTAGGCTTGTAGAGAGCGGTGCTGATGAAAGCATTATAAAGGCAGCAAAGGAATCAGTTAAAGCCGCCTCAAATCCAGGATGGGCGTATCACGCCTCGAAGGTTGTTGGCGCAGGATCCAGACATGTTAGTAAGGGCGCAATTAAAGCTGGTAAGGTACTTGGCAAGGTGGCAACGTCTGAGCCAGTTAAGGATATGGGCAGGGATGCAGCGAAAATCCTCTTTACGAAGTCGGAAGAGGGACCACACATCGGCAACTTATTTACAGGCAGAGAGCTTAGTAAGTGGTCAATAGGCGCAGCGGAAGTTGCTGGGCTGGGAATAGTTCTGGGCACAGCGGGGAGTAGAGCGACTCAAGCTACTGCTGTACAAAGTCAGGCAGGAAATAGAATGCCCCAGCTTAGCTATGGAGGAGGAATACCTCACGATCATCTAGGCGCCTCTGGAGATTTAGCATTAGCCCTGCATCATAATAGACATGGTTAAAGATGGTGGTGATTTAAGTTGGCCAACTATGGAGATAAAGGATTAACAGCAGAACAAACGGCAAAATGGCTAAAGCCTACCCAAGGATTTGTTGGCTCAGCTATCTTTAGTTATGGAATGGATAGATTTTTAGTTAGTCAAGGCTGGGCTGAGGACAAAGGTCATATGTCAAGCGTGAGGAAAGCACTTGTCCATGCATTTTTATGGCAGTCCTTTACCCCTGTAATGACAACTATACAATTCTCGAAGTTTGGTGCGGCAATAGCTGGAGCTAGCTTAGCCAACTATAGGTATGCAGATGCACGAAATAGAGTTTATCACTCAAAGTCTGGCAGATTCCTTGGCGGTGGTCATTACGACACTCAGCAGGCCTATACAATGAGACAGGCTGGAATACAGGCTATGAACCAGACTGGAATGCAGGCCAGACAGGTGTTTGGTAATGAAGCCTCGCTAATGCACAGATAGTTGAACACTAAGCTTTAACTCTTTATTTGCGCCCTCCGTGGCTAAATACAGAGTTGTTGGAGGTGAAATCCATGTCTAGATTTTCTAACCCCTTAGCTAGAATTATATCCAATGCCGCAGTCGGTGCTGGTATTGGTGCTGTGGCTGGAGGCTATTTAGGAAGTAAGGATGATAAAACTGGAATGATCAAAGGTACTTTACTAGGAGCAGGAGTTGGTGCTGGTATTGGTGCTGGCTCTGGGGCTTATAATATTGCAGCAGCTGCGCCCCCTAAACCTGGACCATCTGGATGGAGCAAGCAGACAAAAAGCGCAAGGAAAAAGTATGGTCTTCCTTCAGGCAGAAGACTGTCCTTTTCCGATCCAAATCCATATAGACCAAGGTGGGCTATTTACTAGGTGCAAGACTCACTCGAGTGAACTACCCACGATCCTAAAGGATCGGGGCTTCTATAGCCCAAGTTCACCAGACTAAGTATTTAGAAATAGAAGTTGACAAGGATCATATTCACTTGTTAGTAGAATATAGTCCATCACAAAGTATTTTAGAAATAGTTCGCTTACTGAAGCAAATATCTACATATCGCATATGGAGAGATAATGAGAATTCAGTATATTTACGAAAGCATTTTTGGGCAAAGAACACGTTTTGGAGCGATGGTTACTTTGCTTGTAGTATAGGGCAAGTAAGCAAGAATATTATCGAAAAATATATTCGTACACAAGGGTAGACGCAATTCATCCACTACCCTAAAGGGGTAGCGGTTTTCTTGCTAATAAATTTATAAATATTATTGAGATTATTAAGTTTTTAGGGGAGGGGTCGAAGTATGAAGCTTACACCTCAGGAGCTGGAGTATGCTAAAATACTGTCTGACCCAGTGCTGTTTGCAAAACACTTCTTCAATTGGGAAGCCAGATGGTATCAGGTTGAGATGCTTAGAAGCAAGTCACTAAGGAAGGTAGCTAGAGCAGGGCGTAGAATCGGGAAGTGTCTACACAAGGACTCAAGAGTAATGACTAGCTCTGGCCCCGTACCTGTAGAAAAGCTATTTTCTATGAAGCATAGACCCAGCATCCTAACATTTGATGAAAAGACACAGAAAATACTTGAGACTTCTAGATATATCGTTATGAACAATGGTGTAAAGCCAGTATATAAACTAACTACAAAGTCGGGGAGAACCAATATTGTTACAGGAAATCATCCATTTTTGGTTATTGGAGAAGAGGGTAGCCTTGACTGGAAAGAGCTAGACGAGCTAGAGGTTGGTTCAAGGATTGCTGCCCCTTCCAGTTATAAAGGTCTTATTAAAGGTAAGAGTGTTGGGAGCAGAAAAGCCAGACTCCTTGGTTATCTTTGTGGTGATGAAGGAACTAACTACACCAATGCAATTAGGTTTAGCAATATTGATGATGGAATTCTTAACGACCTAAGGGATATTCTGTCTGACTACAACTGCTTGCTCAATGATATTGGCAATGGTTCTGGAGACTATTCAATTGTATCAATTGCAGGTCCAAATGAAGTAGTAAATCTATCAAGAAAGCATGGTATTCAGGAAAAGCTCTCAATAGAAAAAAGGGTTCCTGATGTAGTCATGGCTGGAACTGAAAGTGACATTGCAAACTTTCTCGGAGCATATTGGGACTGTGATGGATGGGTCAGCTCTTCGAAGAAGACATATGACAGCGCACATAAAACTCCAGCTGTAGAGGTTGGGTGTTGTAGCGGGTCAGAAAGGCTTGCTAGGGATATACATCATTTATTGCTTAGACTAGGTATTATCTCACTTTTAAAACCAAAAAAGGTTATTTATAATGAAGAGCCTAGAATATATTGGACAGTATGCATTCATGACATAGAGAGCATCACGAAGTTTGCAAATACTATTCCATTAGTATCTAAGAAGAAGGAAGATATGCAGAGTGCTCTAAGCATACTTGCTGATAAGAATCCTAACGGAAATAGATACATGGAAACTATCCCAAGGGAAGTCTGGACATACATCAAGAATGTTCAAGGTGGGCTTGGACTCACTAACCAGCAGGTTTGTGAAGATGGGGGCCCTCATGCGAGGCTAAGAACAGAGTACTCGATCTCTAGAGATAAAGTACTAACTTACTCCAACAACCTTGGCAGAGATAAATACTTAGAAGCACTTGCTAATAGTGATATTCTTTGGGATGAAATAGTTTCAATTGAGTATGAAGGTGATTCAGAAACCTATGATCTCACTGTTTCTGAGACACACACACTAATTGCAGATGACATTATATCTCACAACACTGACGTTATCTGTATTCATGCCGTTTGGTATGCATATACGAACAAGAATGCAGCTCTTCTAATTGCAACACCATATGAGAACCAAGTAAATCTAATATTTTCTAGAATGAGAGAGTTCCTTAAGGACTGCCCAGAAATATCTGGCTCAATTGTAATTAATAGAAGAAATCCAAACTATATAGAGTTTGGCAATGGTTCTAGAATTCAGGGATTTACTGCTGGTACAAAATCTGGTGCAGAGGGTGGCTCCATTAGAGGCCAGAAAGCTGACTGGATCTACTTGGATAAACATGCAAGTTAAAGTTAGGGAGAATAAATAAATGTCAATAACAAAGTTGTTTGACATCGAGAGAAGTACGCTACATACATGGAGAAGAAAAAAACCCAAATTCTCCATTCCAAAAAACTTCCCTAATTTTAATGAGTATTTGTCCCTTCAGCAAGTAATTGCTGTCGAACAACTAGGTGAATTGCTGGAAACCCCTTAGAGCTTAGCTTACTACAACGTGGCTGGAAACGGCGAGCGTGAAAGTTTGAAAAAAGCTAAGATTGGGCAATCAGCATGCAAGCCCCTAAATCGAAAGACACGGGGAAGCTTCAACGACCATCCCTTGGCCGTGAGATTCGGCAACAGGAGTAGGGCCCAAATCGGGTGGGTGAGAATCCCTTAAATCGAAGCGCTTAGCCCCTTATTTTAAAGGGTGATGATATGGTCTAGACCGCATAAAATATCTCGAAAGAGACGGTACAATCGGAGATGGACTATCTCTCAGATGGTGATATTCATGCGATATCTTCAATTGCAATAGAGAGGCCTGATATTGGTATCTGGGCAAGCTCGACTCCTACAGGCAGGCGTGGAAAGTTCTATCAATACTGTCTAGAGGGTCAGGGAGGAGTTGTCGAAGTTCCCCCTGGTGTCTACCAAGGAGAAATCTACACAGTTTTCTACTATCCCAGCACAGTCTTGCCAACATGGAATAAAAATGTTGAGAGGGAATGGAGACTAAACCTTTCCGAAGAAGCCTGGGAGCATGAAGTTATGGCTAACTTCGGACAAGAAACCGTCGGTGTCTTTAACAAAGAATTTATTGATAGATCAAAGAAAGACTATAATTATATAGTTGATGCTAGCTACGCAGCAACCAGAGTTATGGGAGTCGATTGGGATAAACAAAAGATATGGAGATTTCTAATGCATAGAAAAAATAATGATCATGCAAGAAAAAACAATGTAAATCATTTCAATTGTCTATTAATGGACATGAAAAAGCCTTAAAAGTGTTTTCTTATATGTATGAAAAAGAAACAGTTTGTCTATGCAGAAAAAGAGAAATCTTCGAAAAATTGTCCCACATGAGAGGAATCTCATGTTAAAAACTGGGTGAATTGCGGGAAAATCCTTATAGCCTTTAGTCCTAACTTAAGATGGCAACATACTTGAGGGCCGAAAGTAATGTTTCGGGTATAGGAAAAACCTAAAGGATTGGGCAATCCGCAGCCAAGCCACATATGTAGCCTATAGTAGGTCAGGGATGTGGAAGGTTCAACGACTAGAGCTTGAGGAAACAATAATAGCTCATTAGCGCCCAGCATTCTAACGTTAAGTCGAGGATGATGATATAGTCTAGTCTTTATAGAAATATAAAGTGTAAACGAAGTATTCTGCTACTCCACAGATTGTTGTTTTGGAGTACGATCCTACACTTGTTAATGATAGCGGAAAGAATGGAATGTTTAAAATTATAAATAGGGATTCAGTCCCAAGAAATGAGTTTACACTAGATAGTGCAGTAGAAAAGGTAATTGAGTTTAATGGAATATATAATCCCGCCTATATATATGTAGACAAAGGGTTTGGTGAGTATCAAGTCGAGATGCTTAAAAAGAGAGGATTGCAAGCTAAAGAAGTTGGAAGGAGCGATCCTGCATACGGCCTTGATACAAAAGTTGTAGGAATTGCCTTCAATCAACATCTTGATGTTAGAGACCCTGTTTCTAAAGTAGTTGAGAGAAAACCAGTAAAGCCCTTTATGGTAAACCAAACGGTCTTACTTCTGGATAGAGATAGGCTCATTATAAACAAGAATGATAATATGCTCTGGAGACAGATGGAAAACTACCAGGTTGTAAGAGTGTCTGTTGATGGCAGACCTACCTACACAAGTGAGAATGAGCATGCGCTTGATGCGCTAATGCTTGCAGTGCTAGGATTTACTATGGAATTTCCACACATAACACAGACCATTTATATCCCTGATGTAACTAGAACGATGGCAATAGCACCATCTGTTAAAAGATCTGAGCCAAACTTTGATCCAGCCTTTATAAAAAAAGATGATGAAGAAAAAGAGGAGTTCCTTACTAGAGAAGCTAGGGAAAGAAATTCACAAACCTGGTTTAGATCAAAGGATCTCCGCAAGTCAAGGAATGCCGTCCTTGGACCTTCTGGCTTTTCCTTCGGGACTGTAAGACCTAGAGGTCGTGGCAGCGGCGGCAAAGGAAGCCTGTATAGCAGGCCAAAGATTTAGGTATGAAGAGGAATTTATTCCTCTGTTATACATCTCTCTCACCTTCTTGTTATTGTTTTTTATTTTTCCTCTCATAACAATAACAAAAGAAAGAACCTCCTGTGGAGAGGCCATGGTATCCCCTTCTCATGGCCTCTCTCTAAAAAAAGATAAGTGTGGTGACAAATATGGAGAAAAAGGACTATCTCCTAGGTGGCCGAGGAATCGACACCCCATATGAGAGAGATAGAATAGATTACGAGCCAGAGCTAGAATACAAGAAAGAACATGAGTATAGCGATGGCATTAAAGGGCCTGAGGAAAGGCAATTATCTACCAATGAAATTGATAATTTTTTAAAATACTCACCTTCCAAGACTGTAGATATAATTTCTCGTGCCAAAGATAAGTGCTTCAAGGTGCTTGATATTCTTGAAGAAAGACTTAAGGACAACAATGTATACGTTAATGAGGAAGACACAAATTCTGAAGTTTACAAAGAGGTAGTTAGTTTTTGTGGCGGCCCTAAGATAACTTTTCAAAAATATAAAGAGGCGATTGAAGAAAGCCATCTTTACACAATAGAACTTTATGAAGAGTATCATAAAGAAGTAGATACTAAGATGGAAGCATTGCTATATAGGTCAACAGTCGCCTCTACTATTGAGATAGTAAAAATAGAAGAATCATTCCTTGACGTTGCAAGAAGATCTCTTGGAGTATCTGTCATTGGGTATTTTTATAAGGAAGAGCAAGAGCTCGCTAAAAGATGGAGAGAAGCTCAGAAAATAAAAGAATTTTTTGAGGAAGAAGAGAGAGAAAAAGAATTCGTGGAGTCCATTCTAGGAAATGAAGCAGAAGCTGGTGCTCCAGGATATAAATACTCAGCATCGTCATACCAAGAGGCTTTGGCCGACTATAGGGAGTTCTCATATAATCCCTTACCAGCACTGTCTCAAATGTACTATAAAAGAGCAGAGCAGGTTGAGGGAATAGCTGAGAGGACAAATAACCTACTGATGTATACTATTTGTGATTCTTTTCATGGGCTCGTAGAGGTTTTTGTTCTTAATATACTGAGAATGAATGATATCGAAGATAGCAAAATTAGGAAACACATAGGGGATACAATCAATCTTTGTGAGTCTTTAAAGTTTCTTATCAGAGTTTCAGTAGTAAGCCTATCCCTAGACATTTTATCAATAAATCAGATTGCAATAGGCACAGTTATGAACATTATAGATCACTATCTTCCTAGGGCTATATATGAATTTGGAAAAACACTGAGAGGGCAAGTCTCTCCCGTACTAAACTTTTTGGAAAGCACCATAGATACCCCCTATGAAATGCCTTATATATTTAATGATTTTACAGAGTCTATTGTAAATACCATAGACGGGCTAGAAAAAAGATTTATGGATATAGTTATGGAGTTCTACAAGATAGGACTATCTGTCTTTATGAGAAGCGGGAATACTTTACGAAATCTAGAAGGAAGAAAGCAACTATCACATGCATATGAAATACTAGACAGAGTCTCGATAGAGTTAAACAACTTGCTTTCAGTAGGCGATTTAACTTTGTTTTCAGTTGACAAGTTTGTAACTAGCCTCGTTTCTCGGAACGGATGGGATGTTTCTTATAATCCCCAAACAGATAATTTTGAGAGAATAGGATCTGTACTTGGGAGCTTTTAGTGGGAGGTAGAGAGGATGTCAAATATAGCATTTGATAATGCTATTAAAGATTTCTTAGACACTATAGGGCAAGAAAAATTATACAATGAAAGCGCTACTCTTGAAAGGTTTTATAAAACTCAGCCAGCTATGAGTTATAATGTGCCCTCTAAGAAAGTAGCAAAGGTAGTTTTGCCGAAGGAATTCGATAGGGGAGTCATTGTTCCACTGTATGATGTTCATCTTGGTTCTAAGAACTGCTTTAAGGAATTATTTTTAAAAACAGTAAATTTTATACACAGCATTCC
>DASRNC010000112.1:0-2627 GCA_035647595.1 Bacillota bacterium
TGATATAATTGGCTCTGAAAATACCAACTTTAAATTAACAAGACTAATCTTTAATTTAATTAAGATTGAAAACTCAAAGGAACAAATAGAATACATGGAGAATAATGCATGCTAGAATATGATTTGCTAAGCTTAGTTTTACTTGCAGGCGCAGCTATCCTGATAGGATTTTCTAAAACAGGAATACTAGGTGCTTCACTGCCAGCTGTCGCCATGATAACCTACACTTTTGATGCAAAAGTAGGCTCGGGATTTATGCTTACTTTATTAGTAGTTGCTGATATACCAGCTGTCTTAAGGTATGGTAGGTTCGGTAAACTAAAAGATATGCTAAGACTCCTTCCCCCAGCCCTGCTAGGGATTATCCTAGGAGCCTTGGTGGGGGATAGGCTTAATGAAGCCCAGTTTAAGCTCCTTATGGGTGCCATTGTATCTGGATGCCTATTACTAATTCTATATGGGCAGATTTTTAAAAAAGAGATCAAGGCCCCAGACAATAAGCTGTTTCATATTGTGGTTGGTATAGTTAGCGGTTTCAGCTCAATGGTTGGAAATGCAGCTGGCCCCATATTTAGCCTGTACCTATTATCCATGTCCTTTGACAGAAACAAGTTTATCGGTACTGCTGCCTGGTTTTTCTTTACTGTCAACCTAATAAAGCTCCCTTTCCATATATTTATGTGGGGAACAATTACAGGGGCTAGCTTTAAATATACTTTAGCTATGATCCCCTTTATTTTACTAGGTGCTATTGCTGGCATCTACCTTGTAAAACGGATCAAAGAAAAGCACTTTCAAATAGCTGTTAGCTTAATGACTGCTATAGCGGCAGTATACCTGATGATATAAAGGCCAATACATATTATATAGCCTATAAGAGATTAACTTTTGACTTAACATGCTCTAGATTAGCTATAAAACTGAATCCCTGGAGGAGTATAAATGGAAAACAATCTACCGGTAATGAAAAACAAAGAATATGAAATGAAGATAGACAATTTAGGGGTAAATGGTGAAGGTATCGGCAGGATTGAAGGCTTTACTATATTTGTTGAGGGCGGGTTACCGAATGAAAGGGTCTTTGTAAAGATAGTTAAGCTAGAAAAAAGACATGCCTTTGGAAAGCTACTAAGGATCATAAAGGCATCTGATGACCGCATAGAGGCCAGGTGTCCATATTATGGAAGATGCGGTGGTTGTCAGCTACAGCACCTATCCTACGAGGCACAGCTATTATTCAAAAGACAGCTAGTTATAGATGCATTTGAAAGAATAGGGCATTTAAAGGGAGTAAGGGTAAAAGAAACAAAAGGCATGGAAAGCCCATGGGAGTATAGAAATAAGGCCCAGTTTCCAGTTGGACTTGTAAAGGACAAACTAACTATAGGCTTTTATGCAGCCCGTAGCCACGATCTTGTTGGGATTGATAGCTGTGATATCCAGAACAGCATAAATGACAAGCTTTTGTCCCTTATCAAGACATTTATAAAAGCTTATAATATACCTATCTATGATGAAAGGTCACATAAAGGGGTAATTCGCCATATCGTCACAAGGGTAGGCTATAATAGCCAAGAGCTAATGGTTATCATAGTAACCAAGGATGATTTACCACACAAAGATGAACTTGTTGATATATTAAAAGAGGGTATACGGAGTATAACCAGTATAGTACACAATAGACAGAAATCCAGAACTAATGTAATCCTGGGCAATGAAAACACAGTACTTTGGGGCAAAGATCATATCCTAGATGAACTGGGAGGACTGAGATTTAAGATATCACCACTATCATTCTATCAAGTTAACCCAGTACAAACTGAAAAGCTATATAAAAAGGCTTTAGAATATGCAAATCTGGCTGGAGGTGAGATAGTTATAGATGCCTATTGTGGTATTGGCACCATATCACTATTTTTAGCTCAAAATGCAGGCAGGGTATATGGAATAGAATTGGTAGACCAGGCTATAGAGGATGCTAGGGAAAATGCCAAGATGAATGGGATTGAAAATGCTCAGTTTATAAAGGGCCACTCTGAGACCCTAATTCCACAAATGTCCCAGCAAGGGCTAAAGGCTGATGTTGTAGTTGTTGATCCCCCGCGAAAAGGTTGCGATAAAAAGCTGTTAGAGGCTATAGTAGAAATGGGACCAAACCGCTTGGTATATGTCTCCTGTAACCCTGCAACCCTAGCTAGAGACCTAAGCTACCTAAATGAAAATGGATATAAGATAATCGAGGCCCAGCCTGTAGACCTCTTTCCCCAGACTTATCACGTCGAGACGGTAGTATTGATGTCTAGAAAATAAAGTAGTGCGCTCTGGAAGGCTTGATATAAGCCTTTCCGGGGGTTTAAATATAAATTATTTAGTTAGAAAAACAATGATTTTTTGATCTGTGGGAACTAGTCCATAAAGGCTTTATGGCACCATACAGAGCGGATTAGATGTCACTGACCTCGTACAGAACAGATTAGATGTCATAGGGTGCGTACAGAGCAGAATGGATGTTTTTGTGAAACAGTAGGGTTGAAAGAGTAGGTTGGATAAATAGCATGGTTATTTTGCAATTGTATGTTTATTGACTCGATAGAAAGGCTCAGGGGGGAAAATATGAGATATTATGG
>DASRNC010000113.1:0-5546 GCA_035647595.1 Bacillota bacterium
AATATGCAGTTTGAGCTTATAAATGAAGTGAAAAGCAATAAGAAAATATTCGCCGACAGCTTAAATAAAGATACTACAAAAAAGAAATCAATCTCAATGTTAAATGTATATAGGAAGGATATATACAAGAAAGAAAAAACAGAAGAAAAAATTGATGAAGGTTTATTGGCAGCAGTCACAAGCCTTGTTAGATCCAAGGGCACCCGTATTCTTGGCAACAATAAATTCGACATATAAAATAACAGTAGATAACATATGTGATCAAGGAGGACAAGCACCATGAGTAAACACACTATTAATAAGCATTTGTTACAAGGGCTCAGTCAATATGCTGAACAAAAAAACCAAATATCTCCTTTCGCAACAATAGAGGGAAAAGACCTAAGTACTGATGAAAAAAACCTCCTTAAGGGAATGGATATATTAAATGACAGTGACTTGCCGACCCAATCCTTCAACAACCTAATGTCTCTTTTAACTGAACCAACTGCAGTGGTCAAGCTACAATTTACTGGTGGTGTCGGCCTATACCAACACAATATCTACCATAACGAAACCTTTGACAAAAGTGCCTCTATTACACTTATGTCAGATGAAGCAATATTAACAGACGAGGTGGACCCCACTAATATACTTGATACATTGGCCCAGTTTATTGGGAAAAGCGATCTCAAAAGTCTAGAATTTGATTGTGAGTTTGATATAGAAGAGGCTCTTGTTATAGCAGCTATTATTGATTTGGAGAGAAAACTGTGCTTGAGGTCTCTTATAGATGAAATACCCTATGACCAAAACCTATATGGATACAACAAAATCTGGAGGTCTATCAATAGTACTGGCTCAAGCATACAATGGTTTGTACATATTGTAAATGAAGTAATAGGTGAATATACCACTCTAAATTATCGCCAGGTACAGGATGCTCTTGAAAGGCTAGTACCAAAGGGCTTACTAAAGCAGAAAAACGGCCTATACCAATTGACAGATGATTTAGTGTTTTTAGCAAACCGGATGATAATAAATGATAATATTATTTCCGTATCTGCCATGAAGCAAGTAGGACAAGATGTGGTTGCTACTGGGTTTAGCAGTATTCAAGCAGGGATACATGACATTATATACCTAGACTACAATGGTGATGATATAAGGTTTAGGACGCTGTCAAGCGAAGAACTTATTAACAATATAGAGTTCTTCATCAATAATAAGGATTACTTTGACAGACTAACTGCCTAGTCTTAACTATCTAAGCATGAACTTGGGGGGTATGACCTATGTCTAAGAAAAGAAAAAAATTAGGTGACTTGTTACTAGAGACCGGGATCATAGACGAAACTCTACTGGCAGAAGCTATTGTAATACAAAAAGAGCAAGGCGGAAGACTAGGTAATATCCTAATCAAAAACAACATGGTAGATGAAAGACAGTTAATGGAGGTACTAGAGTTTCAGCTTGGTATTCCATTTATAGACCTAGGCAACATAAGTATAGACCCTGGCATGCAAAAAATAGTACCCTTTCAACTAGCAGACAAATACAAAGTAGTACCAGTTAAAATAGAGAACGAGATGCTATATGTAGCAATGGAGGATCCACTTGACTTCATAGCTATTGAGGATTTAAAGCTCGTTACCAATTTAGATATCGCACCTGTAATATCCTATAGCGATTCTATCGAATCGGCCATAAATGATTTATATGGCAGTGAAGAGACAGACAGGGCCATAAAGGAATTTCAGAAGGAATCAGGCTTATTTGGCCTGGATGCTGATGTAGCAACACAGCAACAGCTTGAGGTTGACAGCGCCCCTATTGTAAGGCTTGTTCATTCAATGATAGAGCAAGCTGTTATGGAAGGTGCCAGTGATATCCATATAGAGCCTATGGAAAATGAACTGAGAGTTCGCTTTAGGATAGATGGTAGGCTTCAACACTTCCAAACGATACCAAAAGAGGCCCAGTCAGCAGTTGTCACCCGTGTAAAGATTATTTCCGGTCTAAATATCGCAGAGAAAAGATTACCGCAGGACGGCCGTTGTGATATAACTATACGGAACAAAGACCTCAACCTACGTGTATCTATATTACCTACCGTGCATGGAGAAAAAGGCGTAATTCGTATACTAGACAAGACTAACTTTCTCCTCCCAAAAGATAAGCTTGGCTTTACCGAGGCTAACCTTGAGAAATTTGACAATCTACTACTAAACCCCCATGGGATTATACTCATAACTGGGCCTACCGGTAGTGGTAAGTCAACTACCCTATATACAATGCTTAGCGAGTTAAACAAGATATCAGAAAATATAGTTACTGTTGAGGACCCAGTTGAGTACGTCATAGGTGGATTAAACCAAGTACAAGTCAATGTTAAGGCAGGCTTAACCTTTCCAGGTGCCCTAAGGTCTTTCCTTAGACAAGATCCTGACATTATAATGCTTGGTGAAATTAGGGATGCTGAAACAGCAGACATTGCCCTTAGGTCTGCAATTACTGGTCACCTGGTACTAAGCACACTGCATACCAACGATGCTGTTAGCTCAATATCAAGACTAGTAGATATGGGGATAGAGCCTTTCATGGTTGCGGTTTCTCTTGTAGGAGTTATATCTCAAAGGCTTGTTAGAAGGCTTTGCACTAGATGCGCCGAGGAGTATACCCCAGAAGCACATGAACTAGAACTTTTAGGCATTGAGCGAGAAAATGCTATATTTTTGAAACCAGTTGGCTGTTCTTATTGCAATGATATCGGCTATAAAGGCAGACTAGCTGTCCATGAGGTACTACTAATAAACAGCACCCTTAGAGAAATGATTAGCAACGGAGCAAGTGTGAGAGAGCTGACAGAATACTCACTTAAAAACGGCATGACTACATTACAAGATGAATGTATTAGGCTACTGGATCAAAAGATTACATCAGTAGATGAAGTATTAAATGTTGCTTACACACAAAATTAGAACTGAGAGGGGTATTTTATGGCCATCAAAGGGCTACTAGAACGAGCCACTGAAATGAAAGCATCTGACATTCATATTACTGTTGGTGTCCCTTGCACTTATAGGATACACGGCAAGCTAGTTTATGCAGACGACAAGATACTAATGCCAGACGATACAAAAAAACTAGTTAGACAATTATGTAATGATGCTCAATTTGAAATGCTCAACAAAAAAGGTGAGATAGACTTTTCTTATTCTATGCCCGGGATGCAGCGGTATAGGGTAAATACCTACAGGCAGCGCAATAGTTATAGTGCAGCCCTAAGGATAGTTGGTTCAAAGATACCAGCCTTTAATGAATTGGGTCTACCATCTGTAGTACGAGACCTATCTCTACTTAGCAGAGGCATTATACTAGTTACCGGTCCTACAGGTAGCGGCAAGTCCACTACATTGGCTAGTATGATTGACTATATAAATGACAATCTTGACAGACACATAATAACCATTGAAGACCCCATAGAGTATTTACATAGACACCGCAAGTCTATAGTCAACCAAAGAGAAGTAGGCAGTGATACGATAAACTTTACAAATGCATTAAGGGCTTCCCTTAGACAGGATCCCGATATTATCCTAATCGGCGAGATGAGGGACCTAGAGACTATATCTACTGCCCTGACAGCAGCCGAGACTGGCCACTTGGTCCTAAGCACCCTCCATACAGTAGGGGCAACCAAGACCATTGATAGGATTATTGATGCCTTTCCACCACATCAACAACAACAGGTAAGAGTCCAGCTGTCAATGCTACTACAAGCTGTTGTTTCACAGCAGCTCTTAACAAGACGTGATGGCAAGGGTCGCGTTGCAGCAGTAGAAACAATGATTGTTAATTCAGCTATTAGAAATATCATAAGAGAGTCAAAGGTACACCAAATTAATAATGTTATTCAGACAAATGCAAGTAAGGGCATGATATTGATGGACGATGCTTTAGGAGAGTTATACAACAAACAGCTTATTTCCAGAGAGGATGCACTAATGTATAGCGTGGACTCTGAGTATATGAAAAAGAAGATCCTTTAACTTATGAAGAAGGAAGGTGATTTAGATTCCTAAGTTTCAATATAAGGCAATTGATAATTCAGGACGTATCATAGACGGCGTATTTGAAGCTATTAACAAGGAAGCCGTTGTTGATATGATACGGCAAAAGAACTTTTATCAACTAGAGATTAAAGAGCTACAGGAACAAAAGGATTTAAAAGAGCTGTCCTTATTTTCAAAAATATCTACAAAGGACATCTCCTTATTTTGTAGACAATTTGCATCTATATTACGCTCAGGTGTAACATTGGTCCAAGGCCTAGGAATGCTTAGTCAGCAGACAGAAAATAAGTCGCTAAAAAGTGCTCTGTCTAACATGCACGAAGAGGTTCAAAAGGGTAATACTCTCTCAGATGCAATGCGCCTACATGAAAAAAAACTCCCTCCTATGCTTATAAACATGGTAGAAGCAGGTGAGTTAAGTGGTACCCTCGATGAGACTCTGGAGACCATGGCTATACATTATGAAAAGGACTACAAGATGAAGGCTAAAGTCAAAGGTGCAATGACCTATCCAATGGTTATTCTAGTTGTTGCCATTGCAGTTGTTGTGCTGATGCTTGTTATGGTAGTACCCATGTTTGTCGGTATGTTTGAAGGTGGTGGACATGAACTACCTGGCCCTACACGAATACTTTTGTCCATGAGTAATGGGATGCAAAAAAATGGTCTAGTCATCTTGCTAATAATGATTATTATTGGCATCATGGTAAAAATTTACTTCTCTAGTGACAATGGCAAATCAACGATACACAGTCTCTTTCTCAAGCTACCATTGGTAGGCCAAATGCAGATTAAGGTCTTTACTGCTAGAATAGCTAGGACCCTTGGAACACTTATGAGGACGGGTGTAGATATCACAAAATCAATAAACCTAACATCCAAAACAATCTCCAACACCATAGTGAAAAGGGCTCTTCTTGATGTAGAGTCCCAGGTAAATCAAGGACGTAGTCTCTATGAACCAATAAAGGCATTAAACTTATTTCCACCCATGCTAGAAAATATGGTTATGCTCGGCGAGGAATCCGGTACACTAGAGGACATGCTCGTAAAAACTGCAGACTTTTATGAGGAGGAGGTTGAAAGAGAAATCGAAAGACTGACAGCTATGCTAGAGCCAGCTATCATCGTACTGCTAGGAGGCATCATAGCCTTTATCGTACTATCTATTATGCTTCCAATGTTCGACATGATGCAGCACATGTAAAAATATTTGGAGGTGGTTGAAGGATTTTACCAAACTTTGTAGAAGTCTATTGTTAAGAAGAGACAAAAAAATATTAATTAAGGAGTGTATAAAATGACTAAGAAAAATAGGAGAAAAAACCAAAAGGGCTTTACCCTCATCGAGCTCATCGTTGTTATAGCTATACTAGGTATACTAGCAGCTATTGTTATCCCAAGACTAGGCGGCTTTAGCGAAAGTGCAGAGAGACGTGCCGTTGAGGGCAACCATCGTATCCTGGTTTCAGCCGCACAGATGTACTATGC
>DASRNC010000114.1:0-2124 GCA_035647595.1 Bacillota bacterium
ATCCTTGAGGGCGGGCAGACGGTTAACTGTGAGGCGCCAATTGATATAATCCCCGTGTTTACAAGGGTAGACGGCTCAATCGATTTCAATATTTAGCTAAAACACATATAAAGGTGGGTAAAGGCTTATAGACTGGTGGTAGATATCTATGGCTATTGCGATAGGTATTAAGAATTAGAAAAAAGGTTATAAAATACTGTATGGTGTATACCGTACAGTATTTTTATTTACGTAAAAGTAATTGTTTGTCTGTATACAGATAATCTTTGTAATGGTATTATCATAAATGCAGAGATATATATGTAGATATATCGTACAAAGTGTCAAAGAATGGGGCAACTTGGGGGCATGACATGACAAAAGTGAAGAAATATATTTTCATATCTATGACCATAGGATTATTATTGCTAGCTGCAGTTGGCTGCAATTTTAATACAATAAAGGGTAACAAGCCTATAGGCAACAAGACTCAAGATCCTAGCACTACTACAGACCCTGACCAGGATCCAACACCTGAACCAACAGCTGAACCAACACCTGAACCAACAGCTAGACCAACAGCTGAGCCAACCTGGGACGAGCTGGTCAAGGGATCAGCTGTTTATGCAAGAGTAAACAAGGATTTGAAGGTTTATTCCTATGCCTCGACAGCCAGTGCAGTCTTGGGAAACATAGAGGCAGGCTCGACAGTTCTGCTGATTGGTCAAAGCTCAAAGCTAAGCATGGCCAGTATAAGATATAATGGCGAAAAAGGCTATGTCTCCTATGACGGCTTGTCAATACCTGAGGACCCGCCGACCAATACAAACAGGCTTAGTAGAGAACAACTTGAGGAGTATGCAAACGAGGTTGGGGAGTTTGAATCTGATACCGAGTACTTTTTGTGGACAGATATAGACAGGCAACTGACCTATATATATAAAGGAAAAACCAAGGACTGGAGCCTAAAATATGTATGGGATTGTGCAACGGGCTTAAATATGTCACCTACGACAAGGGGCAACTACAAGATACAAGAGCGGGGCAATTGGTTCTATACAGAAAGACTAAACAGTGGCTTCTATTGGTGGACCAGGTTTAATGGTGGATATTTGTACCACTCCTATTCATATACAAGGGATGGGGAGCTCTATGATGATGCTCTGGGCAAAAGGTCTTCAGCAGGCTGTGTCAGGCTAGATACTAACCATGCAAAATGGATTTATGATAATATCCCTCAAGGGACAGGCGTCTGGGTCAATTAAGCAAGGAGTTGCCAAACCCATTATTTGTGGTATAATTACAAATGGAAATTTAGATATAATTGATAAAGGGGGAATAATATGCTATCCGTTAAGGGTGTAACAAAAAGATACGGAAAGGTACTTGCAAATGACAATATCAGCTTAGATGTTGGCAATAGCGAGATATCGGTCCTACTAGGGCCTAATGGGGCAGGGAAATCAACTATCATAAAATGTATTGCAGGACTTTTAAAGTTTAGTGGAAGTATTTATGTCAATGGTAACGAAAACAAATCAATTGAGGCAAAAAGAGAGCTAGGCTATATACCAGAGGTGCCTGCTCCCTACAATATGCTAACAGTATGGGAACATTTAGAGTTTATTGCCAGGGCCTATTCTCTTTCCGATTGGAAGGATGAGGCCAATACACTCCTAGAGCGTTTTGAAATGGATGATAAAAAGAAGAAGCTAGGTAGCGACCTATCCAAGGGGATGCAGCAAAAGCTTAGCTTATGCTGTGGTATCCTACCAAAGCCAAGACTTATATTATTAGATGAACCTATGATAGGCCTTGATCCCCATGCCATAAAGCAGACCAAGGATATGATCGTTGAGCTAAAAAATGCTGGCAATACTATTATCATCTCTACCCATATGTTAGATAGCGTAGCTGAGTTTTGGGACACAACCAATATCATGATGGACGGCCGTATAGAGGCAAGTAGAAGACGCAGTGATGGCACTGGTAATGAGGGGCTAGAAGACCTATACTTTGATATCGTTGAGAGCAGAAGGCTAGCCAAAAGAGCTGAGCAGGAAAATAATGCGAACGGGAGTAAGGTATAGTGAAGGCAATAATTTATTTAATAATAATGCAAATAAAAAACATGATACTATCTCT
>DASRNC010000115.1:0-2200 GCA_035647595.1 Bacillota bacterium
ATTATATACTGTAGAATCATATAATATGAGTAATAAGGACTATTTACAGAAACGGAGTAATTAGATGCGGACTATAAGAAAAAAAATGCTTCTGTATTTTGGTACTATTATAGTAGTTTTGTTAATATTACTAGGCTTTGCAATGTCTGGCTTGATTAGGTCTACCATAGTTCCTGTTCTTGAAGATACGATTGTACAGGCTGTAGACTCTGGTTCAAAAGAAGTAGGGAGCTGGATACAGTCTCATTCAGACAATATTACTATTATGTCAAGTCTCCCAGTATTACAGGATGGTAGCATTAGCGACATCCAGGATTATTTTGGCACACTAGAGGATTCTCATGATATTCAACTTTTGTTTTATGCAGATGATACTGGCGAGTATTACTCTAAAAGCGGCCACGTTGGGAACATTTCTGAAAGAGAATATTTCAATAGTTTGATGTCAGGTGAAAGGGACATGGTCATAACCAACCCCTTGATATCAACCTCTCAGGGTAACGGAATATTTGTGATAGCACATATTGTAAATGATAAGCAAGGTGATAAAAAAGGCATGTTGGCTGCTACAATTACTCTAGATATGCTAAGCAGCGTTGTAGAGGGAATGAAGGCTGAGGATGGCAGATATGGCTGGATTGTAGATGGTAGCGGTAATGTGATTATTCACAAAAACATAGAAAAAAGAATGAGCTTTAACGTACTAAGAGCAGGAGAAGACAACTACAAAGGGCTTGAAGATATAGGACAAAGGATGATAGCAAGCAAATCCGGAATTGATACCTATGAGGATCCTGATGGGATAAAGATATCAACGGCCTATACCCCAATACCAAATTCGCCGGGCTGGTCACTAGGGTCAAGTATTAGCAAGGCTGACCTGCTTAGACGGGCCAATGCCCTGTTCATTAAGATAGCCATTATGCTTATTAGCATACTTATTGCTATTATTATATTGATCGATATTCTGTCAGACATTATAACAAACCCCATATCCGAGGCTGTGGGTCATTTAAAAAAAATCTCAAAGGGTGACTTTAAAACAAGGCTCCCACAAGCTAGCCTCAAAAGGAAGGATGAGCTAGGAGCCTTATCCAGGGGTATAGACAGTATGCAAGCATCTATAGAGGGCCTTATCGGGCGTACCAGATATTTGGCATACAATGATCAGCTCACTGGCCTGCCCAACCGGTCCAAGTTTCTACTTGATATTGATAGCCTAATCGAATCCTGTAAGGAGACGGATGAGCAATTTGCCATTTTAACCATTGACCTTGACAACTTCAAGGACATCAATGACACAATGGGTCATTCATCGGGCGACTTACTGCTCAAGCACATAGCAGAGATCCTTTTTGACATATCAGAGGATAACAAGAGCATGGTTTACAGGCATGGTGGCGACCAATTCATCCTACTCTTTAGAGAAATTAATAAGCCTGAGGCCTTGGAGAAATTTGCCGACATGATTTCAGAACGCTTTAGCAGGCCTTTCGCCATCAAGGAACAAGACCTGCATATATCAGCCTCTATGGGCGGGGTTATTTATCCTGATCATGGCAATTCTGCAGAGCTATTGTTGCAAAAGGCAGACTTGTCTATGAATTTTGGCAAGACCGGAGTCAAGGGCAAATATTATCTTTTTAAAGAGCATATGAGTGAACGGATTAAAAGCAGGATGAACCTGATAAAGAGCCTGAGGAAGGGCATAGAGAAGGAAGAATTTTTCTTGTGTTATCAACCTATTATTTCTCCAAAGACGGGAGAGGTTGAATGTGTTGAGGCTCTTATAAGATGGAACCACCCTAGAAAGGGAATAGTTCCACCATTAGATTTTATACCACTTGCGGAGGAAACGGGACTGATAGAGCCAATAGGGGAATGGGTATTGTGGGAGGCCTGCAAACAAAACAAGCAGTGGCAGGACAAAGGATACCAGCCCTTTAGGATTTCTGTAAATATTTCTGTCCGCCAGCTTCAAAGAAAAAATTTCACAGAAACTATTAAAAGGGCACTAAAAGAAACAGGCCTGGATCCAAAATATCTAGTATTAGAAATAACTGAGAGTGAATTTATGAAATATATAGATACATTGAAACAGATCCTAGAAGACCTCAGTGAAATAGGAGTTGGTGTATCTTTAGATGACTTTGGCATAGGATATTCATCCTTTAGCTATCTCCAGCACCTACCTATAAAC
>DASRNC010000116.1:0-11161 GCA_035647595.1 Bacillota bacterium
ATCCTAGACCCTATGTTCTAATATAGGTAGATTATAGGAGGAGGTGAAGGGGTTTGAAATATAAGATACCAGGCAATTGCAGCATATGTGACCATGAGATTGTTATTACCAATTTCTCCTGTCCCGAATGCAATACAAGGACAGGGGGAGAGTTCACTCCCTGCAGGTTTTGCAGGCTAAGTTCTGACCAGCTGGACTTTATTGAGATGTTTTTAAAGTCTAGGGGAAACATCAAGGACATGGAAAAGGTACTTGGCATATCATACCCCACTATACGAAATCGTTTAGAGGAGGCATTACAGCTACTAGGCCTGTCTACGCTAGGGCGGAGTCCGGCACAAGTTGATAAAAAGGAAGCTGTGGATATATTAAATGCCCTGGAAAAGGGTGAGATAACACCCCAGGAGGCTTTAAAGAAAATAAAGACTGAATAATGTTAAATGGTTCAAGTCACAAATTAAGGAGGGTATTCAATGAAGGATCCACGAGTTAAAATTTTGGCTATGTTCAAAGAAGGGAAGCTTGACAAGGAGGAAGCGCTGGAGCTTTTAGAGGCGGTTGAAGATTATGGCTTTGAATTTGATATGGAGGGCCCCGATGCTGGACCAGAGGTCAAGCCGCCGGCTTCCGCAGATGAGGCTGGGCAATCTACTAATGAAGGCAAGAAAGGACAGCAGGGGAGCGGGGATGAACGGAATCAATACGATAAGATTGTTATCCACTCCACAGCTAGCTATAATGATGACTTAAAAGCAGAGAAAATAGCTATCTCCGGCATGGGGAACTTTACTGGTAGCGTTGCAGTAGGGAAAATATCCATCTCAGGTATGGGAAAATTTCAAAGGGATGTAACAAGCCAAAAGATAGGTGTATCAGGTGTTATTAGGATAGGAGGTAAGACCCAGGCAGCAGAAAAAATCAGTGTAGCCGGTATGGGCGGGTTTGGATCCCTTGTAGAAACCGACAAGCTATCGGTTAGCGGCAAGGTGGACATAGGTGAAAGATTAACCTGTTCCAACCTATCCAATTCCGGTCATGTTAGTGTCGGGGGAGAAGTTCAAACCAGCAAGCTATCCGTTAGTGGAGTCTGTCAGGTTGGACAAAGCTTAGATGCAAAAGAGGCCGATGTCAGTGGTATTTTGAAGACAGGCGGCAATGCAGATATCAACAAGCTAAAGTGTAGCGGTGTAATCAATATCGGCGGCGATTTAAATGCGGATACCATATATATGGATATATATAAAAACAAATGTAATGTAAAGGGCCATATTAGGGCCCAGTCCATCACCGTAGAACACAATAGGGGCACAGGAAGGGGCAAGCTAGAGGCTAGCAAGATATATGCGGAAAAAGCTGACCTTGTAGATACCAGGGCCCGCCTATTAAAGGGTCGCGACATAAAACTAGGCAACAAGTGCATTATCGAAAGGGTGGAGTATTACGGCAGTCTTGACCTTGTAGATGGTGCTGTCGTAAAGGAAAGTGTCAAGCTAGATTGAGAGTGCAAGTATTAGATAAACTAACGAGTATATGCAAGAAAAGCCCCTTCGGACTAGCGAAGGGGCATTGGCTGACTTTAAAGGTATGGACAGAAGTCTTATATATTAGGCTATGAGGAAGCCAACTTGTATATAGGTTTTTTTGCATGATATAATGGGATAAATTGAGCTTTTATATTGTGAGGGTGTTAGTGTGTCTAATAAAATAAGAGGGAAAATTGACAATAAGTCTAAGGCTGATATAAGTGAGGAAATAGAGGAGATATTGTCTGTACTTCGCAGGATCCGTATTGGAGTTACCGATAGCGAATTTGAGATACAAGACCTTATTGATGACCTAATGACCAAGCATGAGATATCATATGAAAAGGAATATAGGTTGGCAGCTAGAAACAGGATAGATTTCTTCACAGACAGTGGTATAGGTATAGAGGTCAAGAGGGGCAAGCCCAATAAAAGGCAGGTGCTAAAGCAGCTAGAACGCTATACCTCCTTTGATGAGATGAGGGCTATTATTTTAGTGGTGGACAGGAATGTAAATATTCCAGACCAAATCAAGGGTAAAAGGTGTGTACTGTTTGGACTTAATCGCTTGTGGGGGGTTGCTTTGAGCTAATGGACAATATTGCAGAAAAAGAATACATAGGCGAGCAAGAGGTAACCCTTCCTGACTATATGAGGGATCCAGAGCCTGCCAATTACTATTATGGGACCCTACGATACAGCAAGAAGAATAAAAGCTGGATTATAAAGGGTGAGCCTTGTGTTTGCCAGATGGCAAAGAGGCTCTTTCCTGGCAGTAAGGGAGCTAGGAGGGGCAGTGCCAGGTTTACTGCCAACAAGCGGACCATAGGTGACTTAAACTGGCTGATGATGCGCTATCCCTTGGAGATTAAGAGCCGCAGAAGGTGGAATGAGGCAATAAGTGAGGGCAGGGAGTATGTGCTCAACCGTGAGCGCAACAATAAATATCCCTTAAGGGTAGACCCATCAGACCTATTTTTCAAGGGTGAATTGATGGACTTCCAAAAGGAAGGCCTGGGCTACCTACTACAGCATAATAGGATGTTATTGGCAGATGAGATGGGTCTCGGCAAGACTGTTCAGGCCCTTGCTTGGCTGGCTCAAACAAAAAAGTATCCATTATTGCTAGTTGTACCCCCTCACCTTATCAAAAACTGGGAAAGGGAAATAGACCGTTTCCTAAAGGTACCTAAATCCAGCGGTGGAGCAGATGCAGAATCACCAAAGGTACATGTCATGCAGGGGTTAAAACCTTACGACCTACCACAGGCTCATATATACATAATACATTATTTGCTACTACGTGGCTGGAAGGAAGTTTTGCCCGATGCTGGTTTTAAATCTGTTATATTTGATGAAATACAGGAGCTCCGTCATACGGGAACAGAGAAGTACAGTAGTGCAAGCCTAGTGGCAGAGAAAAGTGAGTATGTCATAGGACTCTCGGGCACGCCTATCTACAACAGGGGCGGGGAGATGTGGAATGTAATGAATATACTGGACTACCATTGTCTTGGCGATTGGGATAGCTTTACCAGGGAATGGTGCTATGGCTACCGTAGCAGGTTGGTAAAGGACCCAAAGCTGCTAGGCGACTATCTTCGCAGGGAGGGTCTCCTCTTTAGGAGGACCAAGAAAAAGGTCCTAACTGAGCTGCCACCAAAGAGGCGGTTAGTCCAGGAGATAGACTCCGATGCAGGTGTTTATGATACCCTCATGGAGTCCACCATGGAAAAGGTTATGCTACTAGACTCAGAAGAACCGTCTTTAGATAAACGGCGGCTGCAGGACCAAATAGCCCAGGAAGAAAGACAGGCTACAGGCATAGCCAAGGCCCCTTATGTAGGCCACTTTGTGAGAGCTCTCTTGGAGGCAGATGAAAAAGTCCTACTTTTTGCCCACCACCACAAAGCTATCGACATATATAGGGAGGTGCTTAAGCAATTCCGTCCTGCCTTTATAACGGGTAGAGAAAACCAAAAGCAGAAGGATAATTCTCTAAATAGGTTCATGGAGGGCAAGACAAATATTTGTGTAATATCCCTAAGGTCAGCGGCTGGCCTCAACCTTCAAAGGGCTACATGTGTTGTTTTTGGTGAGCTAGACTGGTCTCCTGCAGTCCATAGCCAGGCGGAGGACAGGGCACACCGGATCGGACAAATAGACTCCCTATTATGCTATTATCTTGTTACATCCAAGGGGTCGGACCAGGACATACAGGAGGCACTAGGCCTCAAGGTGAGTCAATTTGTAAACATGATGGGGGACAGCTTTGAATCCGAGGAGGACAGGCTATTGGCTCAAAGTGCAGCACAAGACCATATCCACAAGGTTATAGGCCGGCTAAGGAAAAAGGCGGGTTTGCCAGCACTTGAGGAAAAGACACAAATTGCAGACAAAATACCAGGTAAGACATCAGATGAAATGAACTTTGACTAAAAATTATCAAAGATAGCTTGAATTATTGGTCCATCCTTTATATAATTAACTATGGCAGGTAGCAAGTATACATATATTTAAGGTGACTAAGGTGCCAAAAAGTGATATCATATGTGTAATGTACCAATTTTATAAATCTCTAAGCAGGAGGGATGCTATTGAAGCTGGGAGTTAGCTCATACAGCTTTAATAACCTTGTAATAAATGGAACGATGACGCAGCTTGATGTAATATCCAAGGCAAAGGAGATGGGGTTTGAGGCAATTGAGTTTTCAACCCTTAGTCTACCAGATGGAGAGACGCCGCTAACCTTTGCACCCAGGGTCAAAGAGGAATGCCAACGGGTGGGGCTAGAGGTAGTAAACTACACTATATGGGCAGACTTCCTAAACTCCCAGGAAGGCAATTGGCAAAGCGAAGTAGAAAGGCTTAAGAGTGAGGTAGAGGTTGCCAAGATATTGGGTAGTCCTGGTATGAGGCATGATGTGAGCTGGGGATTTCCAGATACCTATGCCGGGCCTAAGGGCTTTGATAATGCCTTGCCGGCACTGATAAAGGGATGTCGCGGCGTGACTGAGTATGCTGCAGACCTTGGTATAAAGACTATGGTAGAAAACCATGGCTATTTTGCTCAGGACAGCTACCGTATTGAGAGGCTAGTCAATGGCGTTAACCACCCCAATTTTGGTGTACTTTTAGATGTTGGCAATTTTTTATGTGCTGATGAGGAGCCAACCAAGGCTATAGGCCGACTCTTGCCATACATATCCCATGTTCACGCAAAGGATTTTCATGTAAAATGCGGCAATGGGCCCAATCCCGGCCAAGGCTGGTTTTGCTCAAGAGCTGGCAATTACCTACGTGGCGCTATAATAGGTCACGGTCAAGTCCCCATGCTACAATGTATGAAGTTAATAAAAGAAAGTGGCTATGACAAAGTATTGTCAATAGAGTTTGAGGGGATAGAGGATCCTATAAAGGGTATAGGAATTAGCCTAGAAAACCTTAAGAGCTATATGGCCATGTGTTAAAATGTTTTTCATTTTTCCAGTGAATTGGATTTAAGTTTAAACAGATAATATACTGGTGGGTATAGTTAATTACTATAGAAAATCAGTTTATTAATATAAAGATTAAAATCGTGAAGGAGGAATAATTTTGGCCAAGCATGTTAAAACAATGGATGGAAATGAAGCAGCAGCTTATATATCCTATCCATTTACAGAAGTAGCTGCCATATATCCGATCACTCCGTCCTCGCCAATGGCTGAGGGAGTTGACGAATGGTCTGCTCATGGTAAAAAGAACTTTTTTGGACAAGAAGTAAAGGTGGCTGAAATGCAGTCAGAGGCCGGTGCTGCTGGTGCAGTACACGGTTCCCTAACTGCAGGAGCATTGACCACTACCTATACAGCATCACAGGGACTCTTACTAATGCTTCCCAATATGTACAAGATATCAGGTGAGCTTTTACCCTGTGTCTTCCATGTTAGTGCAAGGGCATTAGCTGCTCATGCGCTATCTATATTCGGAGACCACCAGGACGTTATGGCTGCCCGGCAGACTGGGTTTGCCTTGTTAGCGTCTACAAGTGTACAGGAAGTATTGGATCTAGGTGCAATATCGCATTTGGCATCAATAAAGAGTAGAATACCCTTTTTACACTTCTTTGACGGATTTAGGACATCCCATGAGTATCAGAGGATAGAGTCCTTTGACTATGAGGATATTGAGCATCTCGTGGACTACAAAGCCATAGATGAATTCCGTAAAAGAGCTATTAACCCAAATCATCCTGTTGTTAGGGGTACTGCACAAAACCCAGATATTTACTTCCAGGGAAGAGAAGTATCCAATAAGTACTTTGACGCAGTGCCAGGGATAGTATCCTATTATATGAAGGAGATGGCCAAGGTAACAGGTAGAGAGTACAACCTATTTGATTACTATGGTGCTCCCGATGCTGAGCATGTAATAATTGCTATGGGTTCAGTTTGTGATACTATAGATGAGACTGTGGATCACTTGATGGCCCAGGGTAAAAAGGTAGGAACCATAAGAGTTCGCTTGTATAGGCCCTTCTCAGCCAAGCATTTCCTAGAGGTAATGCCCGACACTGTTAAGAAGGTAGCTGTACTTGATAGAACCAAAGAACCAGGTTCACTTGGTGAGCCACTCTACCAGGATATATTACATGTATTTGCCAAGCAAGACCAAAGACCAATTACTGTTGGTGGAAGATATGGACTTGGCTCTAAGGATACAACACCAACCCATATCATGTCTGTATACAAGAATTTAGAACAGGCTCAGCCCAAGGACAACTTTACAATTGGTATAGTCGATGATGTTACCAATACATCATTGCCAGAGCATGAGTCTATAGATACGACTCCTGAAGGCACCATTAGCTGTAAGGTATGGGGCCTAGGTTCAGATGGAACAGTTGGAGCTAACAAATCAGCAATAAAGATTATTGGAGATGAAACCGACCTCTATGCACAAGGCTACTTCTCCTATGACAGTAAAAAATCTGGCGGAACAACAGTATCCCATTTACGCTTTGGTGATTCGCCCATTAAGGCACCTTATCTTGTAAATGAACCTGATTACATAGGCTGCCACAATAAATCCTTCCTCCATCAGACAGACGTAATTAAGGGCATAAAAGCTGGCAGTACCTTTGTACTAAACTGCGACTGGAGCGTGGACGAACTAGACGAAGAACTACCTGCAGAACTTAGAAAGACAATCTACGACAAGAACCTTGATTTCTATACCATAGACGCTGTAAAAATAGCCTCTGAAATTGGCTTAGGAAACAGAATAAACATGGTAATGCAGGCCGCCTTCTTTAAGCTGACAAAGGTTATACCCTTAGATGAAGCTATACAATATCTCAAGGACTCTATAGTAGAGGTTTATGGCAGGAAGGGCGAAAGAATAGTAAAAATGAACCACGATGCCGTTGACCAGGGTGTAGAGGCTCTTGTTAAGGTAGATGTACCTGAAAGCTGGGCAAATCCAGAGATGGATGCAGTTGAGTCGGATGATGATCTTCCTGACTATATTACAAATATACAGCAACCAATGGCCAGGATGGAAGGCGATGAACTACCAGTAAGTACATTTGAGCATATGGCTGATGGTACATTCCCCATGGGTACAACAGCATATGAAAAACGCGGAATTGCTGTACTAGCACCCGAGTGGCAAATAGACAATTGTATACAGTGTAACCAGTGCTCTTACGTCTGCCCCCATGCTACCATAAGGCCATACCTTCTCGATGACGAGGAGCTGGCGGCAGCGCCTGATAGCTTTAAGACAAAGAAACCAGTAGGCAAGGGAGTAGATGGCCTTCATTACAGGATCCAGCTCTTCCCAATGGACTGTGTAGGATGTGGCAACTGTGCCGATGTATGTCCTTCACGTACAAAGGCTCTTATTATGAAGCCTGCTGATGACATGATAGAAGCTGAGCTTGAAAACTCAGAGTATGCAGTAAAGGTTAAAGAAAAAGAGGATGTAATGAGCAAGTACACCTTAAAGGGTAGTCAGTTTAAAACACCACTCTTTGAGTTCCATGGCGCATGTCCTGGATGTGGTGAGACCCCATATATTAAGCTCCTTACCCAGCTATATGGCGATAGAATGATGATAGCTAATGCTACAGGTTGCTCTTCAATATATGGTGCTAGTGCTCCCTCCATGCCCTATACAGTAAATAGCCAGGGCAAGGGACCCGCATGGGCAAACTCACTCTTTGAGGATAATGCTGAATTTGGCTACGGCATGTACCTTGGAGTAAAGCAGATACGTGAAAAGGTTGCAAGTCTAGTAGACCAAGGTCAAAGCAGTGACTTACCTGGAGCTGTTAAGGATGCAATGGGAGAATGGCTTGATAAGGCTGATGATGGTGAGGATTCTAGGGAAGCAACTAAAAAATTACTCCAAGCCATTAAGAATGAGGACTGTGCAGACAATCCAATAGTCAAGGAGATCCTTGAAAAGGAGAATTTCTTGGTCAAGCCTTCACAGTGGATTATTGGTGGAGACGGATGGGCATATGATATAGATTATGGTGGACTAGATCATGTACTCGCCTCCGGTGATGATGTAAACATACTAGTGCTTGATACCGAGGTATATTCAAATACAGGAGGGCAGTCTTCCAAGGCAACGCCCACCGCGGCAGTTGCTAAATTTGCCGCAGCTGGAAAGAAGATTAGAAAGAAAGACCTAGGTGCTATGGCCATGAACTATGGTTATGTATATGTAACCCAGATAGCGCTTGGAGCAAATATGAGCCATACCATAAGAGCTATTGCAGAGGCAGAGCGTTACAAGGGGCCTTCCCTTATCATCGCATATTCACCCTGTATCAACCATGGTATAAGGACAGGAATGGGTACAACAATTGCCCAGGAAAAGCTTGCTGTTGAATCCGGTTACTGGCATCTTTACAGATACAATCCGGAGTTAAAGGAAGAGGGCAAGAACCCCTTCCAGCTTGATTCCAGGGAGCCCAAACTATCCTTCCGGGATTTCTTAAACTCAGAGGTTAGATATACCTCCCTTAAGAATACCTTCCCGGATATAGCAGAGGAGATGTTTGATATAGCCGAAGACCATGCAAGGGAAAGATACGAGAATTATAAGCGCATGGCAGCAATGGATTACTCAAAAGACGAATAAGGATATAGGTATTGATAAAAAAACAGCCCCATTTTGGGGCTGTTCTTGTCAATACCGAGGGCTTTATATAATGGGATAATATGCATTATTGGTAAAGCTATGGGTATGAGTCACCATGAATATTGGTTTGTTAATACTATTTTTGATTGGAGTCAACATATTCCTTAGCATTCCCAACCTCATCTTCGCTAGGTACATTAACGCCGGACTCGCGCTTTACGCTTTGTGCATTGGCCCATGCTGCAGTTTCGTGGTTTTCAACGGACTTTTTAATGTTTCTAGATTTTACTTTGCGTTTAGACATGTAGAACCGACCTCCTTTAAGTTATTATTTCTTTATTGAGTGGTTGTATGCATGCTATAATACTGAGTAAAATATAAGAGTCAAAGGATACACCTGTATAACATTGTTAAACTGAACTAAACTAATTCAAACATTGGAGGTGCTTTATGAGTTACAAGATTAATAATTCAGTTGCCTGGGTGGGCAAAAAAGATTGGGATTTAAGAACTTTTCATGGGGAGGAATATTCAACCCATAGGGGGTCTTCATACAATGCATACCTGGTAAGGGACCAGAAGGTGGCGCTTATCGACACAGTGTGGTTGCCCTTTGCCAAGGAATTTGTAGCTAATTTGAAAGAGGAAATTGACTTAAGTGAGATTGATTATATAGTAGTCAACCATGGAGAGGTCGACCACAGTGGAGCCCTGCCGGAGCTTATGAGGGAGATTCCTGACACGCCTATTTATTGTACGAAAAACGCTATAAGATCATTAAAGGGCCAGTACCACCAGGATTGGAATTTTGTTGAGGTGAAGACTGGGGACAAGCTTAGTCTTGGGGACAAGGAGCTTACCTTTATAGAAGCAAGGATGCTTCACTGGCCGGATTCAATGTTTACATACCTTTCGGACGATGGTATCTTATTTAGCAATGATGCCTTTGGCCAGCATTATGCCAGTGAATTTATGTTTAACGATGAAGTTGACCAAGCAGAGCTATTCCAAGAGGCTATAAAGTATTATGCTAATATACTAACGCCCTTTAGTAGGTTTGTTGTAAACAAGGTAGATGAGTTCGTCAAGCTAAACCTGCCCCTTAATATGATATGCACTAGTCATGGAATAATATGGCGGGACAATCCCATGCAGATAGTGGAGCAATATGTGGAGTGGGCAAATGATTATCAAGAAAATCAAATAACAATCTTGTTTGATACCATGTGGAATGGGACAAAGCATATGGCTCATGCAATTGCTAACGGCATAAGGCAGGTGGACCCTGATGTAACGGTAAAGCTGATACATACAGGTATAAGGGATAAGAATGATGTCCTTACCGAGGTCTTTAAATCCAAGGCAATCCTAGTTGGTTCGCCTACTATAAATGGTTCAGTCCTAAGCTCCATTGCTGCTATTTTAGACCAAATCAAGGGATTGGGCTTTAAAAACAAGAGGGCTGCTGCCTTTGGCGCATATGGATGGAGTGGTGAAGGGGTAAAGATATTAAATGAGCGCCTTGCAGATAGCGGTATGGAGCTTGTAAATGATGGTCTAAGATCGCTTTGGAATCCCGATGAGGGCGAAATTGAAAAGTGTATTAACCTTGGCAAAAGCTTTGCCAAAAGCTGCCAGTAATCTCCTAGTAATAATTATTGCTTTCAAATTCGTAGAAGGGGCTGCTGGTAATTTCGGCCGCAAATAGTAAGAAGAAAAGTAAAATGATAGCGAGAGCTACTAAGCCTGTAACAAGTCCTGCAATGGCCATTCCCCTACCTGAGCTTTTTAGGGATACTCCACCGAATATAATAGCTAGGGTTGATAGCAAAATATTGAGTCCCGGTGCGCACATAAAGACCAAGGATAGGATGCCCAGTATCATAGATGCAATAGCCAGTCCCTTTCGGTCCTGGGGTGGATGCTGGTCTCCATACTGATTATAATTATTGGTATCTGAGTTATACATACTGATCCTCCTATAAATATGTTATGAGAGCTATATGATACTTTCACTCTAGCATATACTTAACAATATGTCATTAACAAAAGAGCTGCACTCTTATATCGAGTACAGCTCTTTTGTTATGTAACCTTTAAAAATCAAAATCGCTCCAGTTGATACCGCTAGCAGCATCATTTAAAATTGATATTCCTATAGCCGCAAGAACAAAGAGTAGAACAGTAATCACCAGGGTTACTATTGATATGACCAGGCCTGCGATTGCCATACCTCGACCTGAACTTTTTAGTGACATTATACCTAAGATTAGGCCTACAACTGCGCATGGGAGACTAAGATACCATAAACAAAATAATACAACACTTATAATGCCGAGAACTAAAGATGCAACTGCCATCCCCTTTCTGTCAGGAACAGCTGCTTGTTGGTCATAGTTGGGACTTTGATATCCATTGTCCGAACCACCGTCAAAATTGTTATTATCCATGATTAACCCCCTTATAGTTATTAAATAATACTATTTTAAACAGTATACCAT
>DASRNC010000117.1:0-6970 GCA_035647595.1 Bacillota bacterium
ATAATATATAGTAATATATGACATATACACTACACTATTAATACTTGGAAGGAGATAGACACCTGATGGGATTGCTGAATTTATTTACTAAGGATTTAGGCATTGATTTAGGGACTGCAAATACCCTAGTACAGATAAAAGGTAAAGGAATAGTTATACGAGAACCCTCGGTTGTAGCCATACGAAGTGACAATAAGCAGGTACTGGCTGTAGGAGAAGAAGCAAAGAAAATGATAGGTAGGACACCTGGCAATATTATCGCAATTAGGCCAATGAAGGATGGGGTAATTGCAGACTTTGACGTTACTCAAGAAATGTTGAAATATTTTATACGTAAGACCCTACCAAGAATAATGCCCTATAGACCTAGGGTAGTCGTGTGTGTGCCCTCCGGCGTTACTGAGGTAGAAAAAAGGGCTGTTGATGAGGCAGCGCGACAAGCAGGTGCAAAGGAGGCTTTTCTAATAGAGGAGCCCATGGCTGCAGCTATAGGTGCGGGATTGCCTGTGCAGGAGCCGACTGGCAGCATGATTGTGGATATAGGTGGCGGTACAAGTGAAGTTGCTATAATTTCTCTAGGTGGTATTGTTACAAGTCGCTCTATTAGAGTAGGTGGAAACAAACTAGACGATGCTATAATATCCTACATCAAAAAGGAATACAATCTTATGATAGGGGAGCGTACTGCTGAGAAGATAAAAATAACCGTAGGCTCTGCCTTTCCTATAGAAGAAGTGCAGGAAATGGAAATCAGGGGTAGGGATATGGTCACTGGCCTCCCAAAGACACTGAAGATATCTTCAACAGAGATTATGGAGTCTATGCATGAGCCAGTGAACAGCATAATAGATGCCATAAAGCTGACTCTAGAGAAAACGCCACCGGAGCTAGCATCGGATATCATGGACAAGGGTATTATGCTAACAGGAGGGGGCTCCTTGCTTGATGGTCTAGATGAACTTGTAAGACAGGAGACGGGTATGCCTGTTAATATATCTGACAATCCACTGGATTGTGTTGTTTTGGGTGCAGGTAAGGTTGTAAATGAAATAGATACATTAAGACGGGTTGCTATATCAACAAAAAATGTGAGGTAAGGGGGGAGATACTTGCCCCGTTTAATAAGAAAAAAACCACAGCTGATAATACTAATTTTAATATTGATACTTGTCCTAGTGCTATACTTGGGTACTAGGTATACAGACAAATTATCCTTTGTTGAGGACATTGTCGGAGAGATTTTGACGCCGGTACAGGGCTTTATGTACCGGATAGCTACCAATGTCTCAAATTTCTTCTCGTCATTTGGTGAGAGGAAGCTTTTGAGGGAAAATTACGAAGAACTCAATCAGATAGTAGGCGAATTAAGACAAAAACAGCTTCAAATGGATGAGACCATGCGAGAGAATGAAAGGCTTAAGGACCTGCTGAATTTTAAGGATGAAGGAGATGAAATGTCAGTCGTTGGGGCAAGAGTCACTGGCAAAAATCCTGGAAACTGGTTTAACACAATAAACATAAACAAGGGTAGCAGACATGGTATAAGGGTTGACATGTCAGTTGTTACGGATAAGGGCCTGGTTGGAAGGGTCATTGAGGTAGGCAGGGGCTGGTCAAAGGTGCGGACTATGGTAGATGGACAAAGCTCTGTCAGCGGTACAGTTGAACGAACGCGAGATACCGGTACGGTAAGGGGAAACAACACCCTGTCATTTGAGGATGGTCTATGTAGGATGCTCCACCTACATTTGGAGACTGATATAGTAGTAGGTGACAGAGTTATAACATCAGGCTTGGGTGGGATTTTCCCAAAGGGCATATATATAGGAGAGATAATAGAGGTTGGAGCAGGGAGTCACGAATCTCAGATAACCGCTGTCGTTCAACCTGATGTTGACTTTCTACGACTAGAGGAGGTTCTTGTCATAACATCAGAATTGAGTAAGGAGTAGGGGTCTATTATGAAAGTACTGGTAATAGCAGGGATACTGCTAGTGAACTCAATAACACAATCAAGCCTGTTTCCCTTTATAAAGGTCGCAGGTGTAGCTCCGGATACACTTATGATTATTACCATATCCTTTGCCCTTCAAACGGGAAGTATCACCGGGGCCATTGTGGGCTTTTCAGGTGGCCTAATTCAAGACATCATGTTTGCGGATGTGGTTGGTGTAAATGCAGTTATATATATGCTAATTGGATTTTTAGCAGGCTTAATATATGACAGGGTTTTTATTGACAAGATTTTCTTCCCTATTCTGTTTGTGTTTATGGGTACAATGGCCAAGGGTGTACTAAAGCTTGTATATCTTTTTTTTAGAAGGGCAGAGATGTCCTTTGGATTTGGACTGCAAAGCATTACCTTACCCGAAGCCGTTTATACAATAATATTTACGCCCCTAATATTCTACCTACTCTACTTATTAAATGAGAAAAAATTTATGAACAAAAAGTGGTATTTTAGAAGAGATTAGTAAAGAATGAATATTTTTAAGGGTACAAATAAAGGGGCAAAAGCCCTTTTTTATTTGTATACCGCATGGTACAATATATTGTAATAAGACACTCCTCAAAGGGGTTGGGCAAATGAAATTTAAGAAGATTTTAAAGATAATAAAAAGCAGGTACTTTATTTTTGGTGTAATAGTCACAATCATGTTTGCTGCATTGGGGTTAAGGTTGTCCTACCTTACAGTCGAAATGGGCGAGTCTTATTATATTAAAGCCCAGGAAAGAAAAATGACAACTATGACCCTTAGGGGTGATAGAGGCAATATTTTGGATCGAAATGGCATACCCCTTGCTGTGAACAGGCAAGCATATATTGTCCAAGTAGACAGGCAATGGCTTCCTGCCATGGATGAAGACCGGAACGAAGTGGTCCGGCAAGCTATAGAGATTATCAACAACAATGGCGACCGGTTGCTGGACAACCTGCCCATCAAATACGGGACAAGAGTATATGAGGATACACTACCCTACGCCATAGAGGGCCTCTATTATGACTTTGGTACCAGTGACCAAACAGAGCACAGGAGACGTTATGACAAGTGGAGAAAAGACGCCAACTTAGAAAAAGTAGACCTACCTGCCCAGGAAATGCTTGACCACCTACGTGATAGGTACAAGATTGACGAAAAATTATCTGATCAAGAAGCACGAAATATAATCTCAATAAGGCTTGATCTTTTCTACAATAGATATAGGCAAAATGAGCCTGTTAGAATAGCAGAAAATATTAGTGACCGCACATTGTCTCAGATAGAAACATACTCAGACAAGCTGCCTGGTGTGCAAACGGCTGTAGAATCGAGCAGATACTATCCAAATGGCAGGAGCGCCCAGCACATAGTGGGCTATGTTGGCAAAATAACAGATGCTAACATGGAGGCATTCAGGAATAAAAACGGCGATACAATCACAGCAGCAGGCTATAGTCTGCATGCTGACAAATATGGGCAGGATGGTATTGAAGCCTATGCTGAGCACTGGCTTACAGGTAGTACCAAGGATAAGCATGGTTTAATGCTAGCTGAGACTGATGCATTGCGCCAAGTAGTCAAGGTGCTAGAGGAGGAGCTCCCTAAAAGTGGCAATGATGTTTTCCTAAGCATAGACAGTCGCCTTCAAAGAAGTGCTGAGAATATTTTAGAGGAAGAGGTCAAAAAGTTAAGGGAGGGGCTCCCTCCATATGAAGGTGATAGGCAGGCTCCACTTGCTAATAGCGGCGCAATAGTTATTTTAGATGTTAATACAGGTGAGATACTGACAATGGCCAGCTATGCCAATAGTGATTATCCCTATGACCTAAATGATTTTGCCAGAGGTATAAGTCAAGAGGAGTATAGCAATCTAGAAAATGATCTATCAAACCCCTTGTTTCCAATAGCCTTTCAGGGTGGTATGGAACCAGGTTCGGTATTTAAAATGATGGTGGGTATGGCGGCCCTAATGGAGGGCCATACGACAATAAATGAGACAATATACGACCGATACAGACTATCTAGTGATGCTCCTGCATGTTGGAGGCAGACTAGTCACGGTAGCCTTAATATTATGGATGCTATAAAGGTTTCCTGTAACTATTACTTTACGACTATAGGCTACAGGATGGGGATAGACAAGCTATATAAGTGGGGAGAAAACTTTGGCCTACAGGGGCCAACAGGCCTGGAGTTACTGACCATAGATGGTAGGACAGATATGAACTATGTAGCCCACCCTGATTACCGGGATGAGTTGAACAAGGTCAGGGCCAGGAGCCAGATAAGGAGAGAGCTTCTACAAAAATATGGCGTTGAGGCAAGTTTTGATGAAATAAATACAATAGTAGATATAGAGCGAAGCAAGCTATATGATTACCTAAGGTCAACAGGCTGGTTTGCAGATAACGAAGAATCCAGCCAGGCTTACTATGATATTTTAAGTATATTTAGTGATTTACCCAGATGGACAGCAATGGTGGAGACAACCCGTGCCTCTATAGGACAGTCTGATACAAGTGTCAGTCCTCTGGCGGTGGCAAGGTATATAGCAGCTGTGGCTAATGGAGGTAAGGTTCTTGAAACACATGTAGTAAAAGAGGTCAAATCACCTGAGGGTGAGATTATAAATGAAACGGAGCCTGTCTTTACCCAGCTTGATCTTAAGGATGAGTATGTGGCAGCCATACAGGAAGGCATGCGGAGGGTTGTTTACCAGAGGGGTGGTCCGGGTGGTAATGGATCAGCATCAGCCGCCTTTTTGGATATTGATCCGTCAATTACCCTAGGTGGCAAAACCGGTACTGCCCAGACTCAAGGGGGTAGGGATACAAACATTGCATGGTTTGGTCTTTTTACACCCTATGAGGATCCTGAGGTTGCAATTGTTGTTACTCTGCCAAATGGTGGGGGCTCAAGTAATGCTACGCCTGTTGCTCGTAGAATGCTTGAAGAATACTACCGCTTATTAAGGGAGGAAGAGCAGGATGACCTGCCTGATTTAAATAATATAGTGCAGTGAAATAGAGGATTATGCGAGATTTTGTAGAATTATATCTTTTAGTAACAGAATGTGACAACGGGGGATAAGTACATGGGTGAAATACCTATACTGATAAAGGGTAGCAAGAATGGACTTAACATATATATAGACAGCAGGGCCGACATACCGGTAATAAGAGAGGCCTACGATAAAAAGCTACAATCAGCCAAGCCCTTCTTTAGTGGAACGAAGGTCAACCTTACCTTTATTGGCAAGGAATATAATAAAGATGAGCAGGAAGAAATGATTAAAACATCTGCGCGTTATATGACCCTCGGGGAGGTTATGTTTTTCACAGAGGCCCCTGTAAATGAAGATGAAAATAATTTAAAAGAGGCAGCTGACCAGCCGACAGACTACTCCTATGAATATTTTGAAGACATAGATGAGGGTATGACCAAGTTTATCAAGGGGACTGTGAGGAGTGGCCAGCGTATATATTATGAAGGCAATATAGTCGTTCTAGGAGATATCAACCCAGGAGGAGAGCTTGTTGCCGGAGGTAATATTTTTATACTGGGGACAATCAGGGGGATGGCTCATGCAGGTGCAACTGGCAACACCAAGGCTGTAGTTGCAGCATTTTGGTTACTGCCAAGCCAGCTTAGGATAGCTGGCAAGATTGCAATGGCGCCTGATGGCGATATGGAAAAGCCACAATACCCTGAGATTGCATATATAAGGGACAAGCAGTTGATTATCGAGCCCTATTTGCCAAGAAAGGGATAACTATAAAATATTAAAAGATACAATAGGGGGTAAAGCAATGGGAGAAGTTATCGTAATAACATCAGGAAAAGGTGGGGTGGGCAAAACCACTACAACAGCAAATATTGGTACTGGTCTTGCCTTAGAAGATAAAAAGGTAGTACTTATAGATGCAGATATTGGCCTAAGGAACCTAGATGTGGTCCTTGGACTAGAAAATAGAATAGTTTATGACATGGTTGATGCCATAGAAGGTGTTTGTAGATTAAAGCAGGCCCTTATCAGAGACAAGCGCTTTGAAGGTTTGTTCTTATTACCAGCAGCCCAGACAAGAGATAAAAATGCTGTGACTCCAGACCAGATGCAAAAGCTCTGTGAGGAACTTAAGAAGCAGTTTGATTATATCCTAATAGATTGTCCGGCTGGTATAGAACAGGGCTTTAAAAACGCCATAGCTGGTGCTGACAAGGCTGTAATTGTCACAGTTCCGGAGGTTTCAGCAGTTAGGGACGCCGATAGGATTATAGGTCTGCTTTCAGCCAATGAACTGACCAATCCACAGCTTATAATAAACAGACTAAGGATAGACATGGTCAAGCGCGGTGACATGATGAATATTGAAGATACAATAGATATTTTAGGAGTAGACCTGCTTGGGGTCGTCCCCGATGATGAAAAGATAATAGTATCAAGTAACCGAGGGGAACCAGCTGTCACCGAAGCATCATCGCAGGCTGGTAGAGCATATATAAATATAGCAAAAAGGCTTATGGGTGAGGAAGTCCCATTTCAGAATCTGGATGAGGAGAGTACCTTTATGGACAGACTTCGTAGGCTTTTCTCCAATAAAAGCAGCAGCAGTAGTAGTATATAAAGGGGTGATATACATTGTTTGACTTCTTCAAATTCTTCGGTAAAGATGAAAATACCAGTAAAAACATAGCCAGGGAACGTCTGAAGCTGGTGCTTGTGCATGATCGTGCAAATGTCTCACCGAAATTCCTTGAAATGGTTAAGGGTGATATAATCAAGGTTATTTCGGATTATATGGAGATTGATGAAAAGGGATTTGACATCCGCCTATCAAGAGTAGAACAGGAAAATGAAAATTATACTTCGGCATTGGTTGCGAATATCCCAATTAAAAAGATGAAAAATATAGGTAAAAATAATGGTTAAAGGGGGTTAAGGCCTCCTTCTTTACTTTGGGCAAGAGGGTAAATATATTTTATTTACC